>JAOPWI010000392.1 GCA_025965755.1 Frankiales bacterium
CGGTGTGCCGGGTCGAGCTCCTTCGCGCCGCCGGTGGCGGCCCGGGTCGCTCCGCCGACGGAGTGCGCGGCCGCGAGCCAGAGCTTGCCGAGCAGCGTCCCGAGGCCCTGGAGCAGCCGGCCGAGCGCGGCGCCGGCCGCGAGCGCCGCCCGGCTCAGCCCACTCGGACCCTTCGGAGCCTTCGGCGCGGGCTTGGCCTTGCTCGTGGAGGCGGTGGCCCGCGCCGGCCGGGACGCCGAGGCACGCCCGCCGGAGGGTCGGGGACGGGCGGCGGTGGTCGTACGACTGGCCATGGTCGCGACGCTACCGCCGGGACCGGTCCGGTCCCGGCAGTCGCACCGCGACACGCGCCGGTCAGACCTCCAGCACCACCGGAATGATCATCGGGCGGCGGCGGTAGGTGTCGCTGACCCAGCGGCCGATGACCCGGCGCACGCCCTGGGCGAGCTGGCGGGCATCGGTGACGCCCTCGGCCGCGGCCTTGTCGAGCTCGTCCTCGATGAGCGGCAGCACCGCGTCAAAGGCGCTCGGGCTGTCGCTGAAGCCGCGCGCCGAGATCTGCGGGCTGCCGGCGATCTTGCCGGTCATGGAGTCGACCGCGAGGGTCACCGAGATGAACCCCTCCTCGCCGAGCACGCGGCGGTCCTTCAGCGTCGTCTCGCTCACGTCGCCCACCTCGCTGCCGTCGACGTAGACGTAGCCGCACGGCACCGCGCCGGTGATGCTCGCCTTGCCGTCGACGAGGTCGACGACGACGCCGTCCTCGGCCAGCACGACCCGGTCGCGCGGAACGCCGGTGAGGATGCCGAGCTCGGCGTGCGCGCGCAGGTGGCGCCACTCGCCGTGCACCGGCATGAGGTTGCTCGGGCGGGTGGCGTTGAGCAGGTAGAGCAGCTCGCCCGCCGAGGCGTGGCCCGACACGTGCACCTTGGCCACGCCCTTGTGCACGACGCGGGCCCCCCAGCGGGTCAGCCCGTTGATGACGCGGTAGACGGCGTTCTCGTTGCCCGGAATGAGCGAGCTGGCCAGCAGCACGGTGTCGTTCGGCACGATCTTGATCTGGTGGTGGCTGCGGTTGGCCATCCGGGACAGGGCCGACAGCGGCTCCCCCTGGGAGCCGGTCGAGACCAGGCAGATGCGGTCGTCGGGCAGCTGCTCGACGTCGCGCAGGTCGACCAGCAGGCCCTTGGGCACGTTGAGGTAGCCGAGGTCCTTGGCGACGCCCATGTTGCGGACCATCGAGCGCCCGACGAAGGCGACGTGGCGACCGTGCCGTTCGGCGGCGTCGAGCACCATCTGCACCCGGTGCACGTGGCTGGCGAAGCTGGCGACGACGACCCGGCCCTTGGCGGTGCGCACGACGTCGTCGATGACCGGGCCGATCTCGCTCTCGGAGGTGACGAAGCCCGGCTGCTCGGCGTTGGTGGAGTCGCTCAGCAGCAGGTCGATGCCGTCGCGGCCGAGGCGGGCGAACCCGCCGAGGTCGGTGAGGCGGCCGTCCAGCGGCAGCTGGTCCATCTTGAAGTCGCCGGTGTGCAGGACCACGCCGGCCTCGGTGCGGATGGCGACGGCCAGCGCGTCCGGGATGGAGTGGTTGACGGCGAAGAACTCGAGCCCGAACGGCCCGTACTGCGCGGTCTGCTCCTCGCGCACCTCGCGCAGCACCGGCGTGATGCGGTGCTCCTTGAGCTTGGCCTCGAGCAGCGCCAGCGTGAAGCGGCTGCCGATGATCGGGATGTCGCGTCGCTCCCGCAGCAGGTACGGGACGGCGCCGAGGTGATCCTCGTGCCCGTGGGTGAGCACGACCCCCTCGATGTCGTCGAGCCGGCCGCGGATGTGGCTGAAGTCCGGAAGGATGAGGTCGACGCCGGGCTGCTCCTCCTCCGGGAACAGGACGCCGCAGTCGACGATCAGCAGCCGGCCGGCGTGCTCGAAGACCGTCATGTTGCGGCCGATCTCGCCCAGGCCGCCCAGGGCGATGACCCGCAGGCCGTGCGCAGGCAGGGGCGGGGGCGGACCGAGCTCGGGGTGCGGGTGGCTCATGCGTCTCTTCTCAAGCTCGACTCACGTGGGTGGTGTTCAGGCGGGCAGGACGCCGGCAGCGAGGAGGTCCTGGCGAAGGACCTCGACCTGCTCCGGCGTGGCGTCGACGAGCGGAAGGCGCACCGGGCCGGCGTCGAGCCCGGTCAGCCGGAGCCCGGCCTTGACGAGGATCGTCCCCTGGGTGCGGAAGATGCCGGTGAAGGCGGGCAGCAGGCGGTAGTGCAGGCGGCGGGCGGTCTCGACGTCGCCGGCGAGGTAGGCGGCCACCATGTCGGCGGTTCCCCGGGCGGTGAAGTGCGTGCTGGTGCCCACGACGCCGACGGCGCCCATCGCGAGCATCGGCAGGGTGTAGGCGTCCTGGCCGGAGTACCAGGCCAGGCCGGTCCGCGACAGCACCGTGGAGGCGGCCTCGAGGTCGAGCTTGGCGTCCTTCATGGCGACGACCGTCGGCAGCTCGGCGAGCCGGCAGATGGTCTCGGTCTCCATCGCGATGCCGGCCCGGCCGGGGATGTCGTAGAGCATGACCGGCAGGTCCGGCACGGCCCCGACGACGGCCTGCACGTGGGCGATCACGCCGGCCTGCGGCGGCTTGTTGTAGTACGGCGTCACGACCAGCACGCCGTCGACGCCGGCCTTGGCAGCCTCCTGCGCCATCTGCACCGAGTGGTCGGTGTGGTTGCTGCCGACGCCCGCGACCACCGTGCAGCGGTCGCCGACAGCCTGAACGACGGCGTGCAGCAGCGCGGCCTTCTCGGTGCCGCGGGTCGTGGGGGCCTCGCCGGTGGTGCCGTTGAGCACCAGGCCGTCGTTGCCCTCGTCGACGAGCCGGGTCGCGAGGCGCTGCGCCGCGTCCAGGTCGAGCTGCCCGTCGGCGGTGAACGGGGTGACCATCGCGGTCAACACCCGCCCGAACGGCGCAGCAGCAGCGGGACCGGCCGGGGACATGCCCGCAGGTTACCCGCGGGACCCGCCCGGCACGATGCCGCGACCCGCCGCGGTCAGCAGCAGCGACACCTGCTCGGCCGGCAGCGGGCGGTGCAGCAGGAAGCCCTGGGCGAGCCTGATGCCCTGCACGGCCAGCCACTCGCGCTGGCGCTCCTCCTCGACGCCCTCGGCGACACACCGCATGCCGAGGTCGTCGGTCAGCGACCGGACGGCGCGCACGATCGCCTCGTCGCGCCGTGACCGGCCCAGACCGGCGACGAAGGAGCGGTCGACCTTGACGGTGGCCACCGGCACCTGGCGCAGGTGCAGCAGAGAGGACGAGCCGGTGCCGAAGTCGTCCAGGGCCAGGCGCACGCCGAACGCCGCGTAGGCCGCCAGGGACGCCTCGACCGCGCCCTCGGCGTCCAGCAGGACGCTCTCCAGCACCTCGACGGTCAGCGCGTCGGCCGGCAGGCCCTGGGCGTCCAGGGCCTGCAGGGTGGCGCGCACGCTCTGCGGCCGCTGGAGCTCGTGTGCGGTGACGTTGACCGACAGGCCGAGCGCACCGGCGCCCGGGAGCTGCCGCCAGGCGGCGACGGCGGCGGTCGAGGCGGCGAGCACCTGCCGGCCGAGCTCGATGCCCAGCCCGCTGTCGTCCGCCACGTCCAGGAACGCGCTCGGCGGCAGCAGCCCCCGCTCGGGGTGCTGCCAGCGCACCAGCGCCTCGACGCCCACGATCCCGCCGTCCTGCAGGTCGACCTGGGGCTGGTAGTGCACGACCAGCTGCCCGGCCGCGGGCCCGCCCTCCAGGGTGGCCCGCAGGTCGCGCTCGACCTCGAGCCGCTCGGTGGCGGCGGAGCCGAAGCGCTGGTCCCACAGCACGGTCGTGGCCGGGCCCCGGGCCTTGGCGCGGTACATCGACACGTCGGCGTCCCGGACGAGCACCTCGGCCTCCCTGTCGCTGCCGGACGGGGCCACGACGACGCCGATGCTGGCCGTGGTGACCAGCGAGTGGCCGGCGAGATCCATCGGCCTGCGCAGCTCGCGCTGCAGCCGCTCGGCCAGCTCGAGGGCGTCCTGCTGGTCGACGTCGGCGGCGGCCACGACGAACTCGTCGCCGCCGAGCCGGGCGACCAGCGCGTCACTGCCGCACAGCTCGCGCAGCCGCCCGGCCACGGTGCGCAGCATCTCGTCGCCGACACTGTGGCCGAGCGAGTCGTTGACGACCTTGAACCGGTCGAGATCGAGGAACAGCAGCGCGAGCGGCACGCCGCCGTCCAGCAGGTCCTCCAGCCGCTGCAGCAGCGCGGCCCGGTTGGCCAGGCCGGTCAGCGGGTCGGCCAGCGCGATCCGGGCCAGCCGGCGCTCCGCCTCGACCCGCGAGGTGACGTCGCGGCTGGAGGTGTGCACCTCGGTGCCGCCGCCGGCCGCGGCGACCTTGCGGCCGGCCGTCTCCAGCCAGATGACCGTGCCGTCGGCCCGCAGAGCGCGGTGCCGCAGGGACTGCGGCTCGCCGGTGTCGAGCAGCCGCTGCAGCAGCCGGACCGCCACCCGCCGGTCGTCCGGGTGGACGGTCTCGAGCATGTCGGTGCCCAGGACCTGCTCGGGCTCACGGCCGAGGACGTCGCGCACCGACGGCGAGACGTAGATGCAGGTGCCGTCCACCGCGCGCCGGCAGATGACGTCGGTGGCCGACTCGGCCAGCAGCCGGAACTGCGCCTCGCTGTCGAGCAGCGCGCTGCGGCGCTCCTGCTCGCGCGTCACGTCGGCGAACGTGCACATGCCGCCGTACGGCTCGTCCTGCCCGAGCCGGCGCAGCGGACGGGCGCTGGTGCGCAGCCACACGGTCTGACCGGCACGCCGCAGCCGCATGAGCGCCCCGTCGGTGGTGACGGCCTCGCGCGCCGCGCGCTGCAGCGGACGGTCCTGCGCCGGCCACGGGCTGCCGTCCTCGCGGACGACCTCCCAGCCGGCCGCCTCGAAGCCGCCCGATCCGACGTCGGTCGGGCGGCCGCCGAGCAGGCCCTCCGCCACGGCGTTGCACACGAGCACCCGCAGCTCGCGGTCCACGATCAGCAGGCCGGTGTCCAGGGCGTCCAGGACGGCCGAGTGCTGCTCGCGCTCCGCGAGCAGCAGGGCGCGCTCGCCGCCGGCGGCCTGCCCGAGGTCGAGAATCCGGGGGCTGCCCGCTCCCGGCTCGGGGCGGCGCTGCAGACCTGGCATGCGCACAATCTCCCCTAGATCCGGGCGATGCGCCATCACGCAGGGCCGACAAGTTCACCACACAGCGTGACTTCAGCCGTTCGGCTCAGCCGAGCAGATCCACCAGCTCGGCCTCGAGCCGGGCGCCGGTGGCCGCGGACTCGCCGCCGGTGGGCACCACGTCGTAGGACTCGGCCAGGAACTCCACCAGCCCGTCGAGCGGGAGCAGCACGCCGGCCCGGCCGGCCAGCTCGACGACGGCCGTGCGCCCCTCGACCCGGACGTGCACGTCACCCTCGCCGCTGGGAGCCACCAGGCCGGTGGTCAGCAGGTCGCGGGAGAAGACCCACTCGACGCTCTCGGGGGCGTCCGGACCGGTCGCCTCGATCAGCAGCACCAGGCGGACGGCCCACGGGTCCTGCGCGCTGTAGCGCAGCAGGGCGGGCAGCGAGACGTCCGGCAGGCCAGGGACCCGCAGGGTCGCCCCCAGGCCACGGGTAGCGGTGCGGTGCTGGGGGCTCATGGTGAGGCCTCTCGGTGCGGCCGGGGTGCGGTCCCCTCCCCATCGTCCCGGTCGCTGCGGTGATGAGGGCTTTGCTCCCAGATGACGCCCTGTGACCGGACGATTACAGAAGGCCTCAGCCCTCGCCGACGAGCGGGCTGGACGCCACCTCGGTGCCGTCGGGCAGGCTCGAGATCTCGAAGTCGGCGAACACCGACGGGGCCACCCGCTGCAGCTCGCGCAGCACGGCGATGGCCAGCTCGCGGATCTCGACGTCGGCGTGCTCGCTGGCCCGCATCGCGACGAAGTGGCGCATCGCGCGGTAGTTGCCGGTCACGACGATGCGCGTCTCGGTGGCGTTGGGAAGCACCGCGCGGGCGGCCTGCCGGGCCTGCTTGCGCCGGGACGTGACGTTCTCGACGTCGGCGAACTTCTTCTCCAGCCCCTCGAGCAGCCGCTCGTAGGACGCCAGCGCCGCGTCGCCCGCCTCCAGGAACAGCGCGTGCAGCTCCGGGTCCTCGGCGATGACGGCCGGCTCGACCATGGCGGCGTCGCGCTCGGGCACGTACCGCTGCGAGAGCAGGCTGTAGGAGAAGTGCCGGTGACGGATCAGCTCGTGAGTGAGCGAGCGGCTCATGCCGGTCAGGTAGAAGGTCACGCTGCCGTGCTCCAGAACGGACAGGTGGCCGACCTCGAGGATGTGGCGCAGATAGCCGCTGTTGGTCGCGGTCGCCGGATTGGGCTTGCTCCAGGACTGGTAGC
>JAOPWI010000436.1 GCA_025965755.1 Frankiales bacterium
GGCGCCCGCCGTCGGCCGGGTCCTCGAAGACGTCGTGCACCGCGAGCAGCCCGCCCGGGACGACGTGCGGCGCGAAGGCGGCGTAGTCGTGCTGGGCGACCTGCTCGGTGTGGTTGCCGTCGAGGAAGAGAAACGCCAGCGGCGAGCTCCACCAGCGGCCCACCTGCTGGGTGGTCGCGACCAGCACGCTGACCGTGTCGTCGAGGCCAGCGTCCCAGAGCGTGTGGCGCAGCGACGGCAGCGTCTCCAGCCGCCCGGTGTGGGGGTCGACGAGGGAGGCGTCGTGCCACTCCCAGCCGGGCTGGTTCTCCTCCGAGCCGCGGTGGTGGTCCACGGTGACGAGGTGGGCGCCGGCCTCGCGGGCGGCCGCCCCGAGGTGCACGGTGGACTTGCCGCAGTAGGTGCCGATCTCGAGCCACAGCCCGGCGCCGGCCGAGCGGGCCGCGGCGTACAGCGCCTCGCCCTCGTCGACCGGCAGGAAGCCCTTGGTGGCGGCGGCGACCGTGGCGTACGGGGCGGGCAGCGTCGTGCTCTGGCTGGTGCTCATCGCCCCCATCATGCCGCGGCGGGAACACGGCAGCGCGACAGGACCGGGGGTGCAGGAGCCGGCGCGCTGGTGGCGAACACAGTGGTCCCCGTCGTCTGGAGGAGCACCCGTGCGCCGCGTTCTGCCGCTCGTCGTCGCCACCCTGGTCCTGCTCGGCCTGGCGCAGACCGCCTCCGCGGCCCCCGCGCCCCGGTCCGGCGACTCGCGCGGCACCTTTCCCGCCGCCGGCGGACCGGCGTCCCGGGACTACACGCTGCACGTTCCGGCCGCCGTCGCGAAGCAGCCGCGCCGGCGGGTGCCCCTGGTGGTCTTCCTGCACGGCTGCAGCCAGAGCGCCGCCGACGTGGCCGTCGGGACCCGGTTCAGCGAGCTGGCCGACCGCGAGGGCTTCGTCGTCCTCTACCCGGACCAGCGGCGCGCCGAGGTCGGCGCGCCGGTCGAGGAGGGCAACCGCACCGGCTGCTGGAACTGGTTCCTGCCGGCGCACCAGGGCCGTGGCGCCGGCGAGCCCGCCACGATCGCCGGCATGACCCGCGCGGTCGCGGCGCGGCTGCCGATCGACCCGAAGCGCATCTACGTCGCCGGGCTGTCCGCCGGCGCCGACATGACGACCATCCTCGGGGCGACCTACCCCGACCTGTACGCCGCGATCGCCCCTGTCGCCGGCTGCGCCTACCTGGCCTGCGCGGACGCGAGCGGCTCGGCGGCGCACGCCGCCATGGGCCCGCGGGCGCGGGTCGTGCCGGCGTTCGTCGTCCAGGGCACCGCCGACGTGGTCAACAACGTGGCCATGGGTGCCACGGCGTACGCGCAGTGGGTCGGCACGAACGACCTGGCCGACGACGGGAAGGCCAACGGCTCGCTGCCGCTGACCTCCCAGACGACGTACGGCACGACCGTCGGCGCCCCGGGCGACCCGTGCGTCGGCAGCGGGCGCTATCCGTGCGCCGGGGGCGCCGCGGGCCTGAAGGGCTACCCCTACACGGTGCTGCGCCACGACGACGCCCGCGGTCGCTCTCTCCTCGAGGCGTGGGTCGTGCACGGGGCGAACCACGCGTACACCGGGGGTGACCCCCGCGGCAGCTACACCGACCCCACCGGGCCGGACGTCACGAAGGGCATCTGGGACTTCTTCCGGAGCCACCCCCGGCGCTGAGGGCGGTGAGGGGGCACGCGGCGTCGGAGCGGCACGGGCCCCGGAACGGGACGACGCCCGCCCCCGGATCGCGGGGGACGGGCGTCGGGTCTCGGGGCGACTACAGGAAGGGGTAGTCCGTGTAGCCCTTCTCGTCGCCGCCGTAGAACGTGGCGGTGTCGGGCTCGTTGAGGTCGGCGCCGGTGCGCAGCCGGTGGACCAGGTCCGGGTTGCTGATGAAGGGGCGACCGATGGCGAACAGGTCCGCGTTGCCCTCACCCACGACCTGCTGGGCGGTGGCGAGGTCGGACGGCCCGGCGAGGCCGGTGTTGACGATGACGGTCCCGTCGAACTGCTTGCGGAGCCCCTCCGCGTAGCCGGTCGCTGCGTCCGCGATGACGTGGAGGTACAGCAGGCCCAGCGGGGCGAGCCCGTCCAGCAGCGCGGTGTAGGTGGCGTCGATCTCGCTCTCGGCCATGTCGTTGAAGCTGCCGCCGGGCGAGATGCGGATGCCCACGCGGTCCGCGCCGATGGCTGCGGCCACTGCCTGCGCCACCTCGATGACGAAGCGGGCGCGGTTCTCCGGCGAGCCGCCGTAGGCGTCAGTGCGGGTGTTGGTGCCGTCGGCCAGGAACTGGTGCAGCAGGTAGCCGTTCGCCGCGTGCAGCTCCACCCCGTCCAGTCCGGCCCTGACGGCGCGCGACGCGGCGTCGACGAACTCGGCCACGACCCCGGCAAGCTCGCCGGTCTCGAGGGCACGGGGTGTCTCCAGGTCCTTCATGCCCTCGACCGTGAACACCTGCCCTGCCGGCCGGACGGCCGACGGCGCGACCGGCGTCGTGCCGATCAGCGACGGGTGGCTGATCCGCCCGACGTGCATGAGCTGGGCGACGATGGTGCCGCCTTTGGCGTGCACCGCGTCGGCGACGCCCCGCCAGCCCTCGACCTGGGCGTCGGTGTGCAACCCGGGGCTGCCGGGGTAGCCCTGGCCGACGGCCGAGGGCTGCACGCCCTCCGTGATGATGAGGCCGGCGGTGGCCCGCTGCGCGTAGTACTCCGCGTTCTGCGCGTTGGGCACGGTGTCGGGCGTGCGGTTGCGGGTCATGGGGGACATGACGAACCGGTTGGCCAGCTGAAGGCTCCCCAGCTGGTACGGCGCGAACAGGTCGGCAGTGTCGTTGCTCATGCAAGCATCAAGCGAAGGGCTGCAGCCCGTCTTCCCGGCGCAGGGTCGCTGTGGCCGAGGTCACCGGGGCTACCAGCCCCGAGCGCGCCACTCCGGCAGGCTCGGCCGCTCGGCGGCCAGCGTCGTGTCGCGGCCGTGCCCCGGGTAGACCCAGGTGCTGTCCGGCAGCGGCCCGAAGACCTTGCGCTCCAGGTCGTCCATCAGCGAGGTGAACCGGTCGGCGTCCTTCTGGGTGTTGCCCGGGCCTCCCGGGAACAGGCTGTCACCGCTCCACAGGTGCGGCTGGCCGGGGTCGCCCTCGAAGAGCAGGGCGAGGCTGCCCGGGGTGTGTCCCTCGAGATGGATCACGGTGAGGGTGGCGCGGCCGACGGTCACCCGGTCGCCGTCCTCGACCAGCCGGTCGACCGGCACGGGCAGCTCGCCCGCGTCGGCGCGGTGCGCGAGCACCGGCGCGCCGGTGGCCTGGACCACCTCGGCGAGGGCCTGCTGGTGGTCCCAGTGGCCGTGCGTCTCGAGCACCCCGACCAGGCGGCCGTCGCCGACCAGCTCCAGCAGCCGCGGGGCGTCGCCGGCCGCGTCGACCAGCAACGTCTCGCCGGTCGCCAGGCAGCGCAGCAGGTAGCAGTTGTTCTCGAACGGCGGCGTCGCGACCTTGGTGATGCGCAGGCCGGCCACCTCCCGCACGTCGGGATCGCCGCCGACCGCGACCTCACCGGTGTACGCCACGGCACCTCCACGCTGGTCACGCCCGAGACCTCGCTCACGCGAACGCTCGGGAGGATTCTGTCGGAGGGCGACGTTAGCCTGGACACCGACACCGGCTCTTCCTCCCCAGGCTGGTTCCCCTCCCTTCGTTAGGACCCGATGGCCGACCGCCTCGTCGTGCGCGGCGCGCGTGAGCACAACCTCAAGGACGTCTCGCTCGACCTGCCCCGCGACGCCCTGATCGTCTTCACCGGGCTGTCCGGCTCCGGCAAGTCCAGCCTGGCCTTCGACACGATCTTCGCCGAGGGCCAGCGCCGCTACGTCGAGAGCCTGTCGGCGTACGCCCGGCAGTTCCTCGGCCAGATGGACAAGCCCGACGTCGACTTCATCGAGGGCCTGTCGCCCGCGGTCTCCATCGACCAGAAGTCGACCTCGCGCAACCCGCGCTCGACGGTCGGCACGATCACCGAGGTCTACGACTATCTGCGCCTGCTCTACGCCCGCGCCGGCACCCCGCACTGCCCCAAGTGCGGCCGGGTCATCGCCCGCCAGCAGCCGTCGCAGATCGTCGACCGGGTTCTCGAGCTGCCGGAGGGCACCAAGTTCCAGGTGCTCGCGCCGGTCATCCGCGGGCGCAAGGGCGAGTACGTCGACCTGTTCGCCGACCTGCAGACCAAGGGATACAGCCGCGCCCGGGTCGACGGCGTCGTGCACAGCCTGGCCGAGCCGCCGACGCTGAAGAAGCAGGAGAAGCACACGATCGAGGTGGTCGTCGACCGCCTCACGGTCAAGGAGTCGGCCAAGCGCCGGCTCACCGACTCGGTCGAGACCGCGCTGCAGCTGGGCGGCGGTCTCGTGGTGCTCGACTTCGTCGACAAGCCCGAGGACGACCCGGAGCGGGAGCGGACCTTCTCCGAGCACCTCGCCTGCCTCTACGACGACCTGTCCTTCGAGGAACTCGAGCCGCGCAGCTTCTCCTTCAACAGCCCGTACGGCGCCTGCCCGACGTGCGTGGGCCTCGGCACGCGCAAGGAGGTCGACCCGGAGCTGGTCGTTCCCGACCCGGACAAGAGCTTCGAGCAGGGCGCCATCGCGCCGTGGTCGTCGGGGCACAACCAGGAGTACTTCGGCCGGCTCGTCCAGGCGCTCGGGGACGCGCTGGGCTTCACGCTCAAGACCCCGTGGTCCGCGCTGACCAAGCAGCAGCAGAAGGCGGTGCTGCACGGTCACGAGACCGAGGTGCACGTCCGCTACCGGAACCGGTACGGGCGCGAGCGCAGCTACTACACCGCCTACGAGGGCGTGATCCCGTTCCTCGAGCGCCGCCACGGGGAGGCCGAGAGCGACACCAGCCGGGAGCGGTTCGAGGGCTACATGCGCGAGGTGCCCTGCCCGGCCTGCCAGGGCTCGCGGCTCAAGCCGGAGGTCCTCGCGGTCACTCTGGGCGACAAGTCCATCGCCGAGGTCGCCGCGATGTCGATCGGCGACTGCGCCGGCTTCCTGCGCGGGCTGGAGCTGACCGACCGCCAGCGGGTCATCGCCGAGCGCGTCGTCAAGGAGGTGAACGCCCGGCTGGGCTTCCTGCTGGACGTCGGCCTGGACTACCTCTCGCTCGACCGCTCCGCCGGCACGCTGGCCGGCGGAGAGGCGCAGCGCATCCGGCTGGCCACCCAGATCGGCTCCGGGCTGGTCGGCGTGCTCTACGTCCTCGACGAGCCGTCCATCGGCCTGCACCAGCGCGACAACCGCCGGCTCATCGACACGCTGCTGCGGCTCAGGGAGCTGGGCAACACGCTGATCGTCGTGGAGCACGACGAGGACACCATCGCGGTGGCCGACTGGGTGGTCGACATCGGCCCGGGGGCCGGCGAGCACGGCGGCCAGATCGTCGTCTCGGGCACCGTCGAGGAGCTCCTGGCCAGCGAGGAGTCGATTACCGGCGCCTACCTGTCCGGCCGCCGCCGCATCGAGGTGCCCGCGACGCGCCGACCGCGCGACAAGAAGCGCCAGCTCACCGTCGTGGGCGCCCGCGAGCACAACCTGCGCGACGTCACCGTCGACATCCCGCTCGGCCAGCTGGTCGCCGTCACCGGCGTCAGCGGCTCCGGCAAGTCGACGCTGGTCAACGACATCCTGGCCGCGGTGCTGGTCAACAAGCTCAACGGCTCGCGCGAGGTGCCGGGCCGCCACACCCGGGTCAACGGTCTGGAGCACCTGGACAAGGTGGTCCGCGTCGACCAGTCGCCGATCGGCCGCACTCCGCGGTCCAATCCGGCGACCTACACCGGCGTGTTCGACCACATGCGCAAGCTGTTCGCCGAGACGACCGAGGCGAAGGTCCGCGGCTACCTGCCCGGCCGGTTCTCGTTCAACGTCAAGGGCGGCCGCTGTGAGGCGTGCGCCGGCGACGGCACCATCAAGATCGAGATGAACTTCCTGCCCGACGTCTACGTTCCGTGCGAGATCTGCGCGGGAGCGCGCTACAACCGCGAGACGCTCGAGGTGCACTTCAAGGGCAGGACCATCGCCGAGGTCCTCGACATGCCGATCGAGGAGGCCGCCGAGTTCTTCGAGGCGGTCCCGGCCATCCGGCGCCACCTGCAGACGCTCGTCGACGTCGGCCTGGGCTACGTGCGCCTGGGCCAGCCCGCGCCCACGCTGTCCGGTGGTGAGGCGCAGCGGGTCAAGCTGGCCGCCGAGCTGCAGAAGCGCCAGACCGGCCGCACGATCTACGTCCTCGACGAGCCCACCACCGGCCTGCACTTCGAGGACATCCGCAAGCTCCTCGGCGTGCTCAGCCGGCTGGTCGACGCCGGCAACTCGGTCGTCGTGATCGAGCACAACCTGGACGTCATCAAGACGGCCGACTGGGTCATCGACATGGGTCCCGAGGGCGGCTCGGGCGGCGGCACGGTCGTGGCCGAGGGCACTCCGGAGAAGGTGGCCGAGGTCGCCGCCTCCCACACCGGGCGCTTCTTGAAGGAGGTCCTGGCTGGCCGGGGGACGCGCTCCGTGGCCCCCGCCGGCGAGCCGGCGCCCCCCGCCGACGTCACGACCGGCCGCGCCGCTCCCCGCGCGGCCGCCAAGGCGACGGCAGCG
>JAOPWI010000407.1 GCA_025965755.1 Frankiales bacterium
ACTACCACTTCGTCGATCAGGCCGAGTTCGACCGCATGATCGCCGCGGGAGACCTGCTCGAGCACGATGCGCACCTCGGCGCGTCGTACGGCACTCCCCGCCGGCCGGTCGAGGAGCAGCTGGAGGCGGGCGTCCCGGTGCTGCTCGAGATCGAGCTCATGGGGGCCCGGCAGGTGCGCGCCGCCATGCCGCAGGCGCAGCTGGTCTTTCTCAAGCCGCCGGACTTCGACGAGCTGGCCCGGCGGCTGGTGGGCCGGGGGAGCGAGGACCCGGCGCAGGTGCAGGAGCGCCTGGAGCGGGCGCGGATGGAGCTGGCCGCCGAGGGCGAGTTCGACGTCACCGTGGTCAACGACGACCTGGAGCACGCGGCGGACCGGCTGGTAGCGTTGATGTCCGTTGACCAACGCTAGGAGACTGCTCGTATGGCTGGCACCGTCGCGAACCCGATCGGCATCACCAACCCCCCGATTGACGAGCTGCTGGCTGCCACCGACAGCAAGTACTCGCTCGTGATCTACGCCGCCAAGCGCGCGCGCCAGATCAACGCGTACTACTCCCAGCTCGGCGAGGGCCTGCTGGAGTACGTCGGCCCGCTGGTCGAGACCGGCGTGCAGGAGAAGCCGCTGTCGATCGCGCTGCGCGAGATCAACGCCGGCCTGTTGAGCCACGAGCAGGTCGCCGACCCCGCCGTCTAGGTGGACCGCCCCCGGGTCGTCCTCGGCGTCGCCGGAGGGATTGCGGCCTACAAGGCCGTGGAGCTGCTGCGGCAGCTGACCGAGTCGGGCCATGACGTGCGCGTCGTGCCGACCGAGAGCGCGCTGACGTTCGTCGGCGCGCCGACCTGGGCCGCGCTGTCCGGGCAGCCGGTCAGCACCAGCGTGTGGGACGACGTCGCCTCCGTTCCGCACGTGAAGATCGGCCAGGGCGCGGACCTGGTCGTCGTCGCGCCGGCCACCGCCGACCTCATGGCGAAGGCGGCGCACGGGCTGGCCGACGACCTGCTGACCAACACGCTGCTGACGGCGCGCTGCCCGGTGGTTCTGGCCCCGGCCATGCACACCGAGATGTGGGAGCACCCGGCCACCCGCGCCAACGTCGCGACGCTGCGCGCGCGGGGCGTCGTCGTGCTCGAGCCGGCCGTCGGCCGCCTGACCGGCGCGGACAGCGGCAAGGGCCGGCTGCCCGATCCGGCCGAGATCGCGCTGCTGTGCCGCCGGCTCCTCGCCCGCGGCGCGCAGCCGCCGGACCTGGTGGGCCGCCGCGTCGTCGTCAGCGCCGGCGGCACCCGCGAGCACCTGGATCCGGTGCGGTTCCTGGGCAACCGTTCCAGCGGCAAGCAGGGTTACGCGCTGGCCCGCTCGGCCGCGGCCCGCGGCGCCGAGGTCGTTCTGGTGACCACGAGCGCGCTGCCCGACCCGGCCGGCGTGGAGGTCGTGCGGGTGACCAGCGCGCTGGACCTGCGCGACGCCGTGCTCAAGGCCGCGACCGAGGCCGAGGCGGTGGTCATGGCCGCCGCCGTGGCCGACTACCGGCCCGCCCAGCGGCTGGCCGCCAAGCGCAAGAAGACCGCCACGCTGACCGTCGAGCTGGTGCAGAACCCCGACGTGCTCGCCGAGCTGGTGGCCGCGCGCCGCCCGGGGCAGGTGCTGGTCGGCTTCGCGGCCGAGACCGGCGACGCCGACGGCACCGTGCTCGAGCACGGGCGGGCGAAGCTGGCCCGCAAGGGCTGCGACCTGCTGGTGGTCAACGAGGTCGGCGAGGACGGCCACCCGACCGGTTTCGAGGGCGACGCCAACGCCGCCACGGTGCTCGCTGCAGACGGCGCCAGCACCGACATCCCGCTCGGCAGCAAGGACGCCCTGGCCGACACGGTCTGGGACCTTGTCGTGACCCGCCTGACCCCTCGGTAGGCTGACGGGCGAAGGCCTGTGCGCGTCCGCGCGAGCCCAACCCCACGAGGAGTCCCGTGTCACGCCGTCTGTTCACGTCCGAGTCGGTCACCGAAGGCCACCCGGACAAGATCGCTGACGCGATCTCCGACTCCATTCTCGACGCCATGCTGGCCAAGGACCCCCGGTCCCGCGTCGCGGTGGAGACCATGATCACCACCGGCCAGGTGCACATCGCCGGTGAGGTCACGACCGAGGCCTACGTCGACATCGCGACGATCGTCCGCAAGAAGATCCTGGAGATCGGTTACGACAGCTCCAAGAAGGGCTTCGACGGCGAGAGCTGCGGCGTCTCGGTGTCGATCGGCGCGCAGAGCGCCGACATCGCCCAGGGCGTGGACACCGCGTACGAGGCCCGCGTCGAGGGCGAGACCGACGAGCTGGAGCAGCAGGGCGCCGGCGACCAGGGCCTGATGTTCGGGTTCGCCTGCGACGAGACGCCCGAGCTCATGCCGCTGCCGATCGCGCTGGCCCACCGCCTGGCCAAGCGCCTCACCCAGGTCCGCAAGGACGGCGCCGTGCCGTACCTGCGGCCGGACGGCAAGACCCAGGTCACCATCGAGTACCGCGAGGGCCGCCCCGTGCGCCTGGACACGGTCGTCGTGTCCTCCCAGCACGCCGAGGACATCGACATCGAGACGCTGCTCAAGCCCGACATCGCCGAGCAGGTCATCGAGCCCGAGGTCGCCGCGCTGGGCCTGGAGACCGACGGCTACCGCCTGCTGGTCAACCCGACCGGCAAGTTCGTCATCGGTGGCCCCATGGGCGACGCCGGACTGACCGGCCGCAAGATCATTGTGGACACCTACGGTGGCTACGCCCGCCACGGCGGCGGCGCCTTCTCCGGCAAGGACCCGTCCAAGGTCGACCGTTCGGCCGCCTACGCCATGCGCTGGGTCGCCAAGAACGTCGTCGCGGCCGGGCTGGCCACCCGGTGCGAGGTCCAGGTCGCCTACGCGATCGGCAAGGCGGAGCCGGTCGGCCTGTTCGTCGACACCTTCGGCACCGGCGTCATCGAGGACAGCAAGCTGCAGGACGCCGTGACCGAGGTGTTCGACCTGCGCCCGGCCGCGATCATCCGCGACCTGGACCTGCTGCGCCCGATCTACGCCCAGACCTCGGCGTACGGCCACTTCGGCCGCGAGCTGCCCGACTTCACCTGGGAGTCCACCGACCGCGCCGACCTGCTCAAGAAGGCCGCCGGTCTGTAGGTCCCGCTGCTGCGGTCCCGCCCCCCGCCAGGGTGGGCGGGGCCGCCGCCGTCGACCGGCGCCGGGCGTACCCCGCCTGCGTCGGCTGCGGGAGTGATGATCGTGTCAGAGTGCGCTGCCGACCGCGTTGCCGCCGCCGTGCTGGCCGCGCTCGCCGGCGTGCGCCTGGGTGACACGGT
>JAOPWI010000418.1 GCA_025965755.1 Frankiales bacterium
GAGCCGGGCCGCGGCCTGCTCGCCCAGGCGGCGGACCACCGCGCCGGCACCGGCGGGCGGCAGGCCGGCCGCCGCCAGCAGCTCGCCGACCGCCTGGACGGCCGGGGACGCAGGCAGCTCAGTCCTCGAGGTCGTCGGAGGACCAGCGCGGCATCGCCTCGGGGTAGCCGAGCTGGACCGCCGACACGTCATCGAGGGCCCGCCGGATCTCGTCCGGCAGGACGAGGTCCTCAGCCGCCAGCGAGCCCTTCAGCTGCGCGGCCGTGCGCGCGCCGACGACCGGCGCGACCACGCCCGGGCGGTCGCGCACCCAGGCCAGCGACACGGCGACCGGTGAGGTGCCCAGGCCGTCGGCGGCCGTCAGGACCGCGTCCACGATCGAGGTGGAGCGGTCGTCCAGATAGGGCTCGACGAAGCGCCGGTAGTGATCGCTCGCCCCGCGGCTGTCGGCCGGCGAGCCGTCGCGGTACTTCCCCGTCAGCACGCCGCGTCCCAGCGGCGACCAGGGCAGCAGCCCCACGCCGAGCTCCAGCGCGGCGGGCACCACCTCGCGCTCCACGCCGCGCTGCACGAGGGAGTACTCGACCTGGTTGGACACGATCGGGGCGCGGCCGGGCAGGAACTGCCCGGCGCGCTGCCAGGCGGTCGTCGCGCCGAGCTGCCATCCGCAGTAGTTGGACACGCCGGCGTAGCGCACGCGCCCGGACGACACCGCGGTGTCGACCGCCGCGAGCGCCTCCTCCCACGGGGTGACCGGGTCCCAGGCGTGCAGCTGCCACAGGTCGAGGTGATCGAGCTGCAGCCGCTTGAGAGACGCGTCCAGCGCCTGCATCAGGTGCCCGCGCGAGGTGCCGCGTCCCATCGGCCCCGGGCCCACCACGCCGTACGCCTTGCTGGCGACGAGCACCTCGTCCCGCGGCACGACGTCGGTCAGCAGCCGCCCGAGCAGCCGCTCGCTCTCGCCGCCGGCGTAGGTGTCGGCGGTGTCCACCAGCGTGCCGCCGGCCTCGCGGAACGCGACCAGCTGCGCGGCCGCGTCATCCTCGTCGGTGTCGCGTCCCCAGGTCATGGTCCCGAGGGCGAGGCGGGAGACCACCAGCCCGCTGCGCCCGAGGTGTCGCTGCTTCACCGGCCGCACGCTAGCGTCCGGGCTCACCCCCACTGCGCAGGAGCACGCGATGCAGCTCGGCCTCAACCTCGGATACTGGGGTGCCGGCAACGACGCCGACAACCTCGAGCTGGCCCGGGACGCCGACGCGCTCGGTTACTCCGTCGCCTGGGTCGCGGAGGCGTACGGCTCCGACGCCCCGACCGTGCTGGCCTGGGTCGGTGCCCAGACCACGAGCATCGACCTGGGCTCCGCGATCTTCCAGATTCCGGGCCGCACGCCGGCCAACTGCGCCATGACCGCCGCCACCCTGGACACCCTGTCCGGCGGCCGCTTCCGCCTCGGGCTCGGCGTGTCGGGCCCGCAGGTGTCCGAAGGCTGGCATGGCGTGCGCTTCGACAAGCCGCTGGCGCGCACCCGCGAGTACGCCGACATCGTCCGGATGGCGCTGCGCCGCGAGCGGGTCCGGTACGAGGGCCAGCACTACGTCCTGCCGCTGCCCGACGGCCCCGGCAAGGCGCTGCAGCTGACCGTGCACCCGGTGCGCGAGCACATTCCGATGTACCTGGCCGCCGTCGGCCCCAAGAACCTCGAGCTCTCCGGCGAGCTGTTCGACGGCTGGCTGGCGATCTTCTACTCGCCCGACCACGCGAAGGAGTCGCTGAGCTCCATCGCGGCCGGCAGGGCCAAGGTGGGCAAGACGCTCGAGGGCTACGACGTGGTGCCGACCATGCCCCTCGTCGTGGGCGCCGACCCGCGCGCCTGCGCCGACCCGGTCCGCTGGTACGCCGCGCTCTACGTCGGCGGCATGGGCAGCCGGGAGAAGAACTTCTACAACCAGCTCGCGGTCCGCATGGGCTACGAGCAGGCGGCCGGGCAGATCCAGGACCGCTACCTCGACCGCGACTACCAGGGCGCCGCCGACGCCGTGCCGTATGAGTTCCTCGACGCGACATCGCTGCTCGGCAGCAAGGAGCGCATCGCCGAGAAGATGCAGGTGCTCGCCGCCAGCGGCGTGACGACGCTGACCGTGTCGCCGTTCGGGGCCACCCAGCAGGACAAGCGGGCCGCGCTGCGCACCGCCGTCGAGGCGCTCGAGCTCGCCGGCGTCGGCGACTGAAGCTCAGCCAGGCCGCTGCGCTCGGCGTCGTGCAGGGCGTCGCGGAGGTGCTGCCGGTCAGCTCCAGCGCGCACCTCGCCCTGCTGCCCGGCCTGCTCGGCTGGCCGGACCCGCCGCACCGCACCACCTTCGCCGCCGCCCTGCACGCCGGCAGCACCCTGGGCATCTGCTGGGGGCTCCGGCGCGACCTGGCGGCTCTGGCGCGGAGCAGGACCGGCCGGCGCACCGCGCTGCTGGCCGCCGCCACCTCGGTGCCGGCCGCCGTCGCCGGCCTGATCGGCGGCGACGCCGTCGAGTCCCGGCTGGGGCGGCCGCGCCAGGTCGCCGCCCTGCTCGCCGGCGCCGGGCTGCTGCT
>JAOPWI010000018.1 GCA_025965755.1 Frankiales bacterium
GCGCCAGTGGCGGGGCAGGGAGCGCATCGCAGCGACGTCGACACGACCGCAGGAGAGCGCGATGAGCGAGCAGCAGCCCGAGGGCTCCGGCCGGACGCCGAGCGCGCCGGACATCGACCAGCCGACCGACGGCGACCACCGGAGCAACCGGGACGACAACGGCCGCACGCCCGGGACGCCGGACGTCGACCAGCCCACCGACGGCGACCACGCCGGCAGCTGACCACTGCACCGCGCTCCTCGCCGGGCGCACCCGTGGCGCCGACGGCTCCTAGAGCCGCTCCACGGCGATGGTGAAGCCGGCGGCGCTGAGCCGGTCCGCGAGGGCCGAGCCCATGGCGGTGGCCGGGGTGAGGACGCCGGCGCGGTCCGGCAGCCGGTCGCGGTCCAGCGCCAGGCACAGCGCGCTCTCGCCCTGCATGACCGCCGTCGCGGCGTAGCCGGGGTCGCCCTTGGCCGCGACGACGGACCGGTAGCGCGCGCCCGTCGAGGTACGGGTGGTCACCTCGACGCGGAAGTGGCCGTTCTGGCGGGTCTGCTCGTCGGGGCCCTCGCCCGGCCGGGGCAGGACGCGGTCGAGCAGCAGCCGGGTCGGCGTCAGGGCCATGCCGGCCATGACCCCCAGCGTGCCGACGGCGGTGGCCGCCGCCAGCACGGGAGCTGCCACGCTCCGGCCGAAGCCCATGGCCTCGCGGTAGCGGAAGCGCCGGCCGTACGACCAGCCGGTGAGCGCGTTGCTCCGCCGCACGATGCGGGTGTTGAACGGCGCCATGACGAACGGGCCGGTCCACACCCCGTCCTCGCGCTGCACGCCCAGCACCGCGTCGGCCTCGTCGCCGAGGTCGGGCTCGCCCGCGCGGTCGGGGCTGAGCGAGTACGGGTCCGCGACCAGCGCCCGCACGGCCCGGTCGCGGCGCATCAGGTCGACCTGGTGGCGCGCCGAGTCGATCGTGCCGCCGCTGACGCCGCCCCGCACGGACACCAGCAGCAGCGTGGTGTCCTCGAGCTCGCCCTCGCCGTCGGCCCTGGCCCGCTCGGCGAGCAGCAGCACGCCGAGGTCGGACGGGATCGAGTCGAAGCCGCAGGCGTGCACCAGGCGCGCGCCGGTGGAGCCGGCCAGGTCGTGGAAGCGCTCGGCGCTGTCCCGCACGAAGAGCACCTCACCGGTCAGGTCGGCGTAGTCGGTGCCCGCGCGGGCGCACGCCTCGACCAGCGGCAGGCCGTACTTCGCGTACGGGCCGACGGTCGTGGCGACCACCCGGGTGCGGGCGGCGAGGTCGGCCAGGGCGGCCGGATCGCCGGTGTCCGCGACCAGCAGCGGCCAGCCGGCCGCGGCCGCTCCCAGCCCCGCGCGTACCTCCTCCAGCCGCTCAAGGGACCGCCCGCCCAGCCCGATCCGGGTGCCGGAAGGGGCCGACCGGGCCAGGTGCGCGGCGAGCAGCCGGCCGACGAAGCCGGTGGCACCGAAGACGACGATGTCGAGCTCGCGCGCCGGCCGGGACGGCGCCGTGGGAGAGGTCACGCCGGCACGGTATCGGCGCGGCGGCGCGGCCCGCCGGTGCGGGTGCGCGCTCCCGCACCGGCGGATATCGTGGCAAGGCAGGCGCGGACGAGAGGCAGGTGCGGTGGACCCACGCGCAGCAGCCGGCCCGACCGTGCCCCTCGAGCTGCCCCTGGACCCCGTGCCGGGAGCAGCGCCCCAGGCCCGCGCGGCGCTGGCCGCCCTGGTCGCCGGCACCCCCATGGCGGCTCGCAGCGCCGATGCGGCGCTGGCGCTGACCGAGCTGGTCACCAACGCCGTGCTGCACGGCCGCGAGCCGCTCGTCGTCCAGCTCGACCTGCGCGCCGACGAGCTCACGGTGTCGGTGCGCGACGGCAACCCGGTCAGCCCGTCGTTCAGCATGCTCGACCCGACGGCGGTCACCGGCCGCGGGCTGCTGCTGATCAGCGCGACCGCCGACAGCTGGGGCGTCGAGCCCCGGCCGGGCGGCAAGAGCGTCTGGTTCCGGATGGGCCTGCAGACCCGCCGCACCCAGGAGGACCTCGACGTCGACGCCCTGCTCGCGTCGTGGGGCGACGAGCTGCTCGAGGACCCGGCCGACGAGCTCGTGACCGTGGTGCTGACCGACCTCGAGACGGCGCTGACCGCGCGGGCGGAGGCCCACGTCGAGGGGCTGCTGCGCGAGCTGGCCCTGCTGGAGGGGTCGGGTTCCGCGCCGGGCTCCCAGCTGCGCACTGCCCGGCAGGCCCTGCACGCCGCCGGCACGCTGGACGCCCTGCGGGCGGCGTTTCGTCACCAGCTGACCGTGGCGGTGTCCAGCGGCCAGCCGGCGGTCGACGTCCGGCTGGTGGTCACCCGCAGCGACGCCGAGGCCATCCGGGACTTCTCGCACGCGCTGGACCAGGCCGACCGGCTCTCGCGGGCCGGCGAGCTGCTCACGCGCCCGGCGCCGCGCGAGCTCTCCGACGCCCGCCAGCGCTACCTGCGCCGCCTGCTCGCCCAGCTCAGCTTCTGACGAGTCGGACAGACCACACGTGATCACCCCAGATTGTGGGCAAGGGCACGCTGTGGTCGTCCGCCGTCAGCTCGTGCAGCTCCGTACGGAGGTCCTGCTGCCCGCTGACGACACGGCGCCGTCCCGGGCCCGGCAGCAGGTGCGCGCGCTGCTGCGCGACTGGAGCCTGCTGTCAGCGCTCGACCCGGTGCAGCTGGCCGTCTCCGAGCTGGTCACCAACGCGATCCGGTACGGCCGGCCGCCGGTGCGGCTCACCGCCCGGACCGACGGCTCGTGCCTGGGCATCGGCGTCCACGACGCCGGCGGCCCGCTGGTGCGCGCGCCCGGCGAGCCCGGCCTGGAGGACGAGTCCGGGCGCGGGCTGGCCATTCTGGCCGCGCTGGGCGAGCGCACCGGAACGCGGCAGGAGGAGCACGGCAAGGTGGTCTGGGTCCAGTTCGGGCTGGACCAGGGCGAGGTCGACAGCGCCACCGACCTCCCGTAGAGTCCGCTCCGGTTGAGAACGCAGCCACGAGAATCGATCGCGCGCTGCGTCCGCACGCGCGAGCTGCGGACTCCCGGAGTGGCCAGTGTTCGAGCAGGGTCTGCGTCAGACCAGGGAGAGCACGCCCTCGGCCGCGTCCCTCGCGGACCACCTCGACCGGCAGCTGCGCGGCATCGCGGCCTTCCACGCCCTGCGCCAGCAGCACAGCACCACGCCCGCGGGCGCGTCCCGCGAGCAGCGGCTCGACGCCGCGCGCCTGGCGGACATGTTCTCCCGCGCCCACGGCGCCCTGATCGAGCGCACCGGGCTGGACCTGCTCGGGTCCGGCGGCGTCCTGTTCTGGCCGGTGCCCCGCCGCGTCGTCCTCGTGACGCGCGAGGAGTGGTTCCGCGAGCAGATCAGCAAGGCCCTGGTCGACAGCGGGCTGGAGGTCATCGCCCGGCTCGACAACGGCGCGGACGCGCTGGGCGTCGTGGCTGCCGAGCAGCCCGACCTGCTCGTCCTCGACCGCAGCCTGCCGATGCTCTCGGGCGAGCAGCTGATCCGCTGGACCGGCGTCGTCTCCCCCGGCACCCGGACAGCAGCCAAGGTCACCGACGACCGGGAGATCGCGCCGGCACTCGCGGCCGGCGCGACCACGGCGTTCTCCCGCCGGGTTCCCGCGGCCCAGGTGGCCGTGAGCCTGCGCGCGCTGGTGACGGTCTGAACGGTGCCGTGACGGTCTGACGGTCTGACGGCCTGACGGTGCTGTCGACGGTCTCAGGCGCTACAGCGGCGCGGCCAGGCGCAGCAGCCAGCAGTCGCGGGCCTCGGTGAGCGCCGAGACGCTCAGCACCAGCCAGCCGGCCGCGGTCAGCTCGTCGAGCCGCGCCATGGCCGCCGGCAGGTTCCCGGCGACCTGCTCCTCCCACTCCACGCCGGAGGGCTGCGGGCCGGACAGGTCCAGCCACAGGCGCAGGCTCTCCCGGGCCCGGTCCGCGAGCTCCTCGGCGGACACGTCGGGCGCGAGCATGCGGCACCAGAAACCGACGGCTTCCTCGACCTGGGACCCGGCGGCCTGCGGAACCTCCCGGGCGAGCTGCGCCACGACGCCGCGGACGGTGTCCTCGCGCACGGTCATGTCGGCTCCCGGGTCTGCGCGCCGGCGGTCTGGCTGCCGGACCGGCTCGTGCCCCGCCTCCGGGGCGACGACGCCCAGTGTGGCACTGCGAGGGGCCTGTCGCCCTGCCCTGGCTGGCGGGCCGGCCCTCAAGCCGGTGTGACGTGCCGGAGCAGCGAGCGCCCGGCCTCGACCACCAGGTTGCGCTGGTGGGTGACGACGAAGTCATAGCCGTCCTGGGGGTCGGACGTGACCTGGCGGGCGACCAGTGCCCCGGCGTAGTGCGGGCCGACGACGACGACCGACCACTCGTCCCCGAGCCGGTGCCCGGCCGGCAGCGACACCGAGCGCACGCCGGCGCCCACGACCAGCGCCCCGCCGTTGCGCAGTGCCGCGACAAAGGAGCCGCGGTCCGCGAGCCGGCTGTAGCGGTCGGTGGTCGAGGCGTCGACGACCTCGCCGTCCTGGAACGTCGAGAGCACGACCGGCCCGTCGGACCAGGCGACGGCCTGCTCCTCCAGGTGGGCCGCGACGCTGAGCAGCTGCCTCTTGCCGGCGCGGCGCACCGGCAGGGCCGACCGCACCAGGGTGAACGGCGTCGGATCGTCGTGCTGCGGCCAGGACCGGTGCAGGCGCACGACCGAGTCGACCACCGGCAGCTCGGCCGGCAGCGGCTGCGGCCGGCCGTACATCCAGCCCTGGCCCAGCGTCGCCCCCAGCGCGAGCGCCGCCTCGCGCATGCGCTCGTCCTCGACGCCCTCGGCCACGATGGCGGCGCCGGTGCGCTCGGCCTGGGCCAGCACGGCGCTCATGATCAGGCCGACCTCCGCGGTCGGCCGCTGCTGGACCAGCCGCAGGTCCAGTTTGATCACGTCCGGCTCGAGGAACGGCATCATCGCCAGCGAGCCGGGGTTCTCGCCGATGTCGTCGAGGGCGATGCCCCACGACCGCTCGCGCGCCCAGTCGACGAGCCGCAGCAGCTCGGCCGGCTGCTGGAGGACCGCGCGTTCCGTGACCTCCAGCACGATCCGCAGCGCCGAGCCGGCCTCCTGAACCCGGGCGAGGTAGCGGTCGGGGATGGCGGAGGGCGTGTCGGGCTCGACGTTGACGAACAGGGTGAGGCTGTTGCCCAGGCCCGCCCCCAGGGCGCCGGCCAGGGCGGCGTCCCGGCAGGCCCAGTCCAGGGCCGCGATGGAGCCGGCGGCCCGGGCCTGGGCGAGCATCTCGGTGGGCGCTGCGTGGCCGCGCGCCAGTGCCTCGTAGCCGACCGTCTCGCCGGTCTCGAGATGGACGACGGGCTGGTAGACGGCCGCGACGCGCGGGGCGTCGAGCTCCGAGCCGCGTGAGGTCACGCCGGGCGCTCTACCCCATGATCGGCGGGCGCAGCCCTCAGACGGCGACGCAGCGCAGGTCCGCGAGGAGCCCGGCCACCGGGACGCGCCGGCTACCAGGGCGCGCGGACGTAGTCCTTGAGAAAACAGCCGTACAGGTCCTCGCCCAGCTCGCCGCGCACCACCGGGTCGTAGACCCGGGCCGCGCCGTCGACCAGGTCGAGCGGGGCGTGAAAGCCCTCCTCGTGCAGGCGCGCCTTGAGCGGGTGCGGCCGCTCGTCGGTGATCCAGCCGGTGTCCACGGCGGTCATGAGGATGCCGTCGGTCTCGAGCATCTCCTTGGCGCTGGTGCGGGTCAGCATGTTCAGCGCGGCCTTGGCCATGTTGGTGTGCGGGTGGCCAGGGCCCTTGTAGCCGCGGCTGAACTGGCCCTCCATCGCCGACACGTTGACGACGTAGGTGCGCCGGGCCGGCGACGCGGCCAGCGCCGGGCGCAGCCGGCTGACCAGCACGAACGGCGCGGTGACGTTGCACAGCTGCACCTCGAGCAGCTCCAGCGCGTCGACCTCCTCGACCCGGCGGGTCCAGCTGTTGACCGGGTCCAGGTCCGGCACGAGGCCGGCCGCGTCGATCGCGGTGCGGTCGGCGACGCGCTCCAGCGAGGCCGAGCCGCTGGTCAGCGCCAGGGCGGTGAGGGCGTGCGCCGTGAAGGCCGGCCGCGCCCCGGCCGTCAGCGCCAGCGGGTGGGCGTCGGTGCCGTGGCCCAGGTCGACGACCTCGGGCAGCGGGCCGGCGGGCAGCTCGGCCGCCTCGGCCGCGGCCAGCTGGGCGTACGAGCCGGGAGAGCGGCGGACGGTCTGCGCCGCGTTGTTGATGAGCACGTCGAGCGGCCCCTGGGCCGCGACCTCGTCGGCCAGCGCCAGCACCTGCGCGGGATCACGCAGGTCGATGCCGACGATGCGCAGCCGGTGCAGCCAGTCGGCGCTGTCGGGCATCGAGGTGAAGCGGCGGACCGCATCGGTCGGGAACCGGGTGGTGATCGTGGTGTGGGCGCCGTCGCGCAGCAGGCGGAGCGCGATGTGCATGCCGATCTTGGCCCGGCCGCCGGTGAGCAGCGCGCGCCGGCCGGTCAGGTCGGTGCGGGCCTCGCGGCGCGCCCTGTTCAGGCCCGCGCAGACGGGGCAGAGCTGGTGATAGAACGCATCGACGAGGGTGTAGCGCTGCTTGCAGATGTAGCAGGCCCGGGCCTTGCGCAGCGTCCCGGCGACCTCGCGGGCGGTGTCGGCCGACAGCGGCCGGCCGAGCGTCTCGTCGTCGATGCGGCCCGGCGAGCCGGTCGCGGTCGCGGCGGTGACGGCGTTGTCGTGCGCCACCACCTCCTCGCGCTTGTCCCGCCGCCGGCGTGCCTTGACCTGCTTGAAGACCCGGCCCGTGGCCAGCCGGATGGCGACGGCGTCCGGGTGGTCCACCGGAAGCCCGTCGACCTCGCGCAGGACAGCCAGCGCCGTGGCGAGCCGCTCGGCGTCGATGCCCTGTGGGTGGTCTGTCCCGGGCTGGCTGAGCAGCTCCGCCATGGTCGTCGCACGTCCCTCGTCGTCGGTCAGCGCACCAGCCTACGGGCCGGGAGCGCCACCCCCGCCGCGCCGCGGGGCCCCGGCAACCGCCCTGGACAGCACCCTTGTGACCTGAGACACAATCGGAGGACTTCCTCCGCTTGCGCCCTTAGCGTTGCCGCCTCTACGACCCGGGGGTTCCTGTGCTGCGCGACAGCGCCACGACCGACTACCGAGTGACCTTCGTCGTGCTGTGCGTGGGGGTCTCGGCCTTCTCGCTGCTGCAGTCGCTGGTCAACCCGGTCCTGCCGACCATTCAGGCGGCACTGGACACCGACCAGCGCACCGTCACGTGGGTGCTCACCGCGTACCTGCTGTCGGCCTCGGTGTTCACGCCGATCATCGGCCGGATCGGCGACAAGGTGGGCAAGGAGCGGATGCTCGTCTTCGCGCTGTTCGCCCTGGCCGTGGGCGCGCTGCTCGCGGCGCTCGCCGGCAGCATCGAGATGCTCATCTTCGCCCGGGTCATCCAGGGCATCGGCGGCGGCGTCCTGCCGCTGACCTTCGGCATCATCCGCGACGTGTTCCCCAAGGAGCGGGTCGCCGGCGCCATCGGAACGGCCGCGGCGCTGCTCGCCGTCGGCGGCGGCATCGGGCTGGTCATCGCCGGACCGCTCGTGCAGGCGCTGAGCTACCACTGGCTGTTCTGGGTGCCCATGATCATGACGATCAGCGCGGGGCTCGCCTCCGCAGCGTTCGTGCCGCGCTCGGTCAACCGCACGCCGGGCCGCATCAACGTTCCGGCCGCCCTGCTGCTGTCCGGCTGGCTCGTCTGCCTGCTGCTTCCGGTCAGCCAGGGGCGCGTCTGGGGCTGGTCCTCCGGTCGCAGCGTCGCGCTGTTCGTCGCCTCGGTGCTGCTGTGCGCGCTGTGGGTCCGCGTCGAGGTGCGCAGCGACTCGCCGCTCATCGACATGCGCATGATGCGCCTGCCCGCCGTCTGGACGACCAACGTGGCATCGCTGCTGTTCGGCGTCGGGATGTACTCGCTGTTCGCGTTCCTGCCGCAGTTCCTGCAGACGCCGGAGTCCACCGGCTACGGCTTCGGCCTCAGCATCAGCGCGTCCGGCTGGGTCATGCTGCCGCAGTCGGTGGCCATGTTCCTGTCCGGCATCGCGTCCGGCCGGCTGGCCGCCCGGCTGGGCTCCAAGCGGGTGCTGGTGCTGGGCGCCGGCGTCAACACCGCGGCGCTGTTCCTGCTGACCTACGCCCGCGAGTCGCTGTGGCAGGTCCTGATCATCACGGTGCTGCTCGGTTTCGCGTTCGGCCTGGCCTTCGCCGCCATGTCCAACCTGGTCGTCGAGTCCGTTCCCGTGACGCAGACCGGCGTCGCCAGCGGCATGAACGCCAACATCCGCACCATCGGCGGTGCGCTCGGCGGTGCCGTGCTGGGCAGCGTCGTCACCGCCGGGGCACGAGCCGACGGGCTGCCGGTCGAGTCCGGCTACACCAACGGGTTCCTCGTGCTCGCGCTGTCCGCGGCGGCGGCCACCCTGGTCGCCCTCCTCGTGCCGGTCTCCAAGGCGCCCGAGCCGGAGGAGTTCGAGGGCGAGGTCCGCCACGCCGAGCTCGCCGTCGTCCCGGGCGGGACGCTGGTCAGCGACACCGTCTCGCGGTGAGCCCGGTCAAGAGCGTCCGGCCGCTGCGGCGGGACGCCGCCGCCAACCGTGCCCGCGTGCTCGTCGCGGCCGCGGACGTGTTCCACGAGCAGGGGCTCAACGCCGGTCTCGAGGACGTCGCCCGGCGCGCGGGCGTCGGCGTCGGCACGGTCTACCGGCGCTTCCCGCACCGCGAGGCCCTGCTCGAGGCGCTGCTCGCAGACCTGCTGGAGACCTACCAGCTCGAGGCCGCCACCGCGCTGTCCCTGCCGGGCGGCCAGGGCCTGGCGTCGTACATGCGGGCCGTCGGCGAGGTGCAGGCGACGCCGCGCGGGTGCGCGCTGCGGGCCTGGAGCTCACCGGCGGTGCAGGACGCGCGCCTGCAGCTGCACGCGCAGATGCAGGCGCTGCTCGAGGACGCCACGGCGCACGGCGCCTGCCGGCAGGACGCCACCGTCGCCGACCTCGTCGGCATCCTGGTCGCGCTGCGCGGCATCCGCGACACCACCACCACCAGCGTCGCGGTCGACTGGCGGCGGCACCTGGAGATCTGCCTGGCCGGCCTGCGCCCGTGACCGCCGCGCTGCCGGCGACGGCCGCGCCGACGGCCGGGGAGCCGGAAACCGCCTTGCCGGGCCGGCGCCCCGAGCACCAGGCTGCCCGCATGGAACCGCTCGACGTCACCCCCCGCACCCGCATCACCCGCCACCCCGAGCGCCAGCTCACCGATCGCCGAGCCCTGTACGAGGTTCTCGACGCCGGGCTCGTCGCCCACGTCGCGCTGGTCCGCGAGGGGCTGCCGGTGGTGCTGCCGATGGGTTACGCCCGCAGCGGCGACGCCCTGCTGCTGCACGGCTCGACGGGAGGCGGGCTGCTGCGCGAGGCCGCCGACGGCGCACCGCTGTCGGTCACGGTCACCCTGCTCGACGGTCTGGTCTACGCCCGGTCGCTGTTCCACAGCTCGATGAACTACCGCAGCGCGATGGTGCGCGGCACGGCCCGGGTGCTGCACGGGGACGAGCAGAGCGACGGGCTGCGCCTGCTGTCGGAGCACCTCATGCCCGGGCGCTGGGACGAGGTGCGCGCGCCGAGCGCGCGCGAGCTGGCCGCCACGATGGTGCTGCGCCTGGCCCTGGACGAGGTCAGCCTCAAGGTGCGCGCGCACGGCCCGAGCAGCAGCCCGGACGACGGCGACGCGCGGGAGGTGTGGTCGGGCGTCGTGCCCCTGACGACCCGCGCCGGCACGCCGCTCGCGGGCCCCGACGTGCCGCCGGACGTGGCGCTGCCGGCCAGCGTGCGCCGGTCGCTGGAACGCCTGGGCTAGCGCGCGTCCCTGCCGCACGCGCCGCGCGCGGTCGCCTCGAGGTCGCCGCGGTCGATGACGGCGCTCCCGACGCGCCGGGCCACGCCCTACTCGGCGCCGGGGCGAAAGCGCGGGGGCCGCCGCTCGAGGAACGCGTTGACGGCCTCCCGGTGCTCCGGCGTCTTCGTCGCGATGTCCAGGGCCGCCAGCTCGCGCTGCTGCACCAGGGCCAGGTCGGGCTCGTGCGCGTTCTGCGTCAGCAGCTCCTTGACCATGCGCACCTGCGGGCCGGGGTTGCCCGCGAGCTCACCGGCGATGGCCATCGCCTCGTCCATCAGCGCCTCGGGCGGCACGACCCGGTCCACCAGGCGCAGCCGGGCCGCCTCGTCCGCCAGGATCGTCGTGCCCGACATCGCCAGCCAGGACGCCGCGCCCCAGCCGCACCGGGCGACCAGGAAGTGCGACGACGCGAGCTCGGGCACCAGGCCCATCTTGACGAAGCGTGCCGACAGCTTGGCGCCCTCGGCCGCGACCAGCTGGTCGAAGGGCAGCACCATCGTCAGGCCGACGCCGATGGCCGGGCCGTTGATGGCCGCGACGAGCGGCTTGGACTCCCGGCACAGCCGCACCCAGTCCCCCGCGGCCGGCTCCTCCGCCTGCGCCGGCGCGCCGTCGCCGAGCGCGGGCGCGAACTGCTGGCCGATGTCGGCGCCGGCGCAGAAGCCGCGGCCGGCACCCGTGACGACGACGGCCCCGACGGTGTCGTCGTCGTTGGCGGCGCGGACCGCCTGCGCGAGCTCGCTCATCATCTGCCGGGTCCAGGCGTTCAGCTTCTGCGGCCGGTTCAGCGTCAGGACGACGACGTCACCCCGCTGCTCGACCAGGATCTGCTCGTACGGCGCGTCGCTCATCGGAGCCTCCGGCGGACGCGCAGCACGCCCGATCGATCGGTCGGTTGGGACGTCCGGAGTAGAACACGCCCGACCGGCCTGGGCCAGCAGCTCAGCCCTCGAGCACCCCGGGACGCGGCGCGTACATGATCACGGCCACGCCGAGCAGGCACAGGCCGGCGCCCCACACGTCGTAGCGGTCGGGCCGGAAGCCGTCGACGGCCATCCCCCACAGCAGGCTGCCCGCGACGAAGATCCCGCCGTACGCCGCCAGGATGCGGCCGAACTCCGCGTCCGGCTGCAGCGTCGCGACGAACCCGTAGGCGCCGAGGGCCACGATGCCGGCGGCGACGAAGGCCACGCCCCGGTGCTCCCGGACGCCCTGCCAGACCAGCCAGGCGCCGCCGATCTCGGCCACGGCCGCCAGCACGAACAGCAGGACCGAGCGGGCGACGGTCACGCCGGGCGCCGCAGCACGGTGACCGCGAAGCCGCTGCCGGCCCGCCACGGGCGCAGGTCCCAGGTGGCGAAGCGGTGCTCGAGCCCGAGACCGGCGGCGGCCGCGTGGCGGTCGAAGTCCTCCAGGGCATAGCCGCGGTCGGTGCCGAAGCCCACCACGACGGCGCCGTCGGGCCGCACGTGGGCCGCCAGCCGCGACAGCACGAGCGGCTCGGTGCCCACGGCGACGAAGGCCAGGACGTTGCCGGCGACGACGACGGCGTCGAACGGCTCGGGGTGGCCGGCGGCCGGCAGGTCGAGGGTGGCCAGGTCGGCGACCAGCCAGGCGGGGCCGGGGTGGTCCTCCTGCGCCGCGGCGATCAGCGCCGGGTCGACGTCGACCCCGACCACGTCGTGGCCGCGGGCGGCCAGCGCGGCGCCGACCCGGCCGGGCCCGCAACCGGCGTCGAGCACCCGGGAGCCGCGGGCCAGCATCGCGTCGACCATGCGCGCCTCGCCGTCGAGGTCGACACCGTCGGCGGCCAGCGTGCGGAAACGGTCGATGTACCACTGCGAGTGGTGCGCGTCGTGGTCGGTGAACCAGCGCGGAGTGGCGCTCATGGGCCGACGGTAGCCCGCGTGGGCGGGCGCGCCGTGCAGCGGACGCCGTGTCGACGGTGCCCTCGCCGGCGCGGGCGCCCTGACCGGCGCCACGCCCGCAGGCAGGTGCCACCGGTGCCGGTGTCGAAACGGGAGGCATGCGCCCGTCCACGCCCGCCGCCCGCTGCCTCGTCCTGCTGCTGACCGTTCC
>JAOPWI010000022.1 GCA_025965755.1 Frankiales bacterium
CACTGGACATCAGACCGGGCGCGCGAAGGCCGGCACCGCAGCGGGGGCAGGTGTTGGGCAGGCTCACCGCGCCACGGTCCACTCCCGGCCGCGCCCGGTCAAGCGCCGCTCAGTACTGCGCCGTGCGCCGCTCAGTACTGCGTCGTGCGCCGCTCGACGACCGCCTCGCCGACCGGCGCGGGCCGCTCGACCACGACCTCGCGGGCGGGCCGGCGCACGGCGGTGCGCCGCACTCCCCCGGTGCGCAACCCGCCCGCCGCCGCGATCACGGCGAGCACGAGCATCACGGCCACTGCGAGGATCACCCAGGTCACCATGCCCAGGCCATCCCCCTCAGGCCGCGCCGCCAACCGCTGCTCAGCGGGTGGACGGCTCCTGCAGCTCCGGACGACCCGGGAACTCGCCGCCGGTCTTGTCCGCATAGCTGCGCTTGGGAACCATGACCTTGCGCCGGAAGATGCAGACCAGGACGCCGTCCTGGTTGTAGCCCTTGGTCTCCACGTAGACGACGCCGCGGTCGTCCTTGCTCTTGCTCTCGTTCTTGTCCAGCACCTCGGTCTGCCCGTAGATGGTGTCGCCGTGGAACGTCGGAAAGACGTGCTTGAGCGACTCGACCTCCAGGTTGGCGATGGCCCGGCCGGACACGTCGGCAACCGACATGCCGAGCAGCAGCGAGTAGACGTAGTTGCCCACGACGACGTTCTTGCCCTGCTGCGTGGTCTTCGCGTAGTTCGCGTCCAGGTGCAGCGGGTGGTGGTTCATCGTGATCAGGCAGAACAGGTGGTCGTCGTACTCCGTGACCGTCTTTCCTGGCCAGTGCTTGTAGACCGCTCCGACCTCGAACTCCTCGTAGTACCGGCCGAACTGCACGTCAAACTCCCTCGTACGACGGACTGTCGGTGCAGTGTTCCAGCGCCGCCTGGACCGCCCCGCGGCGGGTCAGCGCCAGGTGACCGGCGGCCCGTGGCCGAGGCAGTCGGCCAGCACCCGGTGCTCGCCGCCCGGCCAGGTCGTGAGCGTGAGGCGGAACGCGTACTCGCCGGCACCGACCTGCTCCGGCTCGAGCGCGAGCCAGGCCAGCGGCGCCTCGGGACTCGCCCGCGCGCCGGCCTGCGCCAGCAGCGCCGTGACCCGCTCGCGCTCGTCCGGCGCGAGGTACTGGCGCACCACGGACTGCCAGACGACGGTGACGGCGTCGGGGACCGGCTCGGCCAGCTCGCGCTGCAGAAAGGCGCTGGCCGGCTCGCCGGTGACGGTGGCGGGCACCCGGGCGGCCACCTCCATCGCGCCGCGCAACCGGTCCAGCCGGTCGACCTGGTCGGCCCAGACGTAGCTGGTCAGCGTCAGCCGGTCCGCCTCGCTCGTCGGGTCCAGCGGCGCGGGGTCGCACCCGGTGCGCTCCACGACGGTCAGCGGGCCGGGGTCCGGCGCCCGGCCGCGCCAGGGGTCCTGCAGCCGCACCGGGCTGCGCGGGTCGCCCAGGACGCCGGCCGCCGTCTCGTACGCGAAGTGCTCGACCCGCAGGTTCAGCCCGCCGCTCGCTCCGATCTCCAGCAGCCGTACGGGCCGGCCGGTGGCCCCGGTCAGGCGCAGCAGCCCGCCGTACAGCGCTGCGCTGCGCCCGACCTCGTTGGTCTGCACCGGCCGCCGCACGCTCCGCGCCAGCTCCGCCCGGTGCTCGGCCACGGCCTCGCGGGCCGCCGGCCAGACCTGCTCCGGTGGAGCGCTGCCGCCCACGCTCGGGTAGTGGCGGGCGAGCGCCGGTGCCCGCCGCTCCAGGACCAGCCGGTGCCGCGCCCCGGCGAAGCGCAGCGACGGCACACCGCCACGGGGGTCCCCGGCCAGCGGCTGCAGCAGGTCGGCCACCGGTCCCCGGATGGCCAGCTCGTCGGCCGCCCCGGTGAGCAGCGCCGCGGTCAGCGGGCTGCCGTGCAGCCGGCACTGCCGCGCCTGGTCACGGAACCGCTGCTGCAGCCCCGCGACGGTCACGCCGGGCGGTCCAGCGGCGCCTGCGGCCGGTACGGGTCACGCAGGTCCGTCGCGCTGTCCAGCCAGCGCTGCTCGAGCGCGGCCGCCCCGTGCACCCGCTTCCACGCGGCCTCCGACGGCGTCATGGGCAGCAGGGGCAGAAAGCGCACCGGCTCCTCGCCCTCGGGACCGGCAGGTCGGGCACGTGACCGCCCGGCTCGCCGACCAGGACGGCCGTGAACGGCGCGCCGTCCCACAGCGGCTCTCCCAGGTCCAGCCCGGCGCCCGGCACGACGACCAGGCCTTCCACGGAGGGCGCGCTGGCCAGCGCGGCGAGCCGTCGCAGGACGCTGTCCTGCAGGCTGCGCACGGTGAGCAGCAGCTCGGCCCGCGGCCCGTGCTCCAGCACGACGGCAGCGCCCGGGTCGCCCATGGGCGCCCGGCTCATGCCCAGCGTGCAGTAGCGGACCAGGCCGTCGGGGTCCGGGCCGAAGCGCAGCACGTCGATGCGCTCGGTGCCCAGGAAGTTCACGCTGGCCCGGCCGCTGTCCTGCCCGAGAACCGTCAGCAGGTGGGCCTCGACGGCGACGAGCACGTGGTCAGGGTCGGGCGCGGCCATGTCGCTCAGCCTAATCCGTACCCCACGAACCCTGTTCCCCCACAAACGCGACGAGGGCCATTGCATGAATGCAATGGCCCTCGTCGTGAAGTGTTGTCCGGCGGCGTCCTACTCTCCCACACAGTCTCCCGTGCAGTACCAT
>JAOPWI010000001.1 GCA_025965755.1 Frankiales bacterium
GCGGGAAGTTGTAGTGGTGCATGTAGCGCTTGCGGTTCTCGGGGTTGAGCGTGTCGACCATCTGCTCCATGCGCAGCATGTTCAGCGTGGTGACGCCCATGATCTGGGTCTCGCCGCGCTCGAACAGCGCCGAGCCGTGGACGCGGGGCAGGACCTCGACCTCGGCGGCCAGCTGGCGGATGTCCTCCAGGCCGCGGCCGTCGATGCGGACCTTGTCCTGGACGATGCGGCGACGCACGAGGGTCTTGGTCAGCGAACGGAACGCGGCGCTGACCTCCTTCTCGCGGCCCTCGAAGGAGGCGGCGAGCGACTCCTGGACCTTCGCCTTGACGGCGTCGGTCTGCGCCTCGCGCTCCTGCTTGCCGGCGATCTGCATCGCGGCGGTCAGGCCGGCCTCGCCGGCCGCGGTGACGGCAGCGAGCACGTCGTCGTCGTAGTCGAGGAAGACGGGGAACTCCAGCGGCTCCTTCGGCGACTTGGCCTTGAGCTCGTTCTGGGCCCGGCAGATCGCGGCGATGGGGGCCTTGGCGGCCTCCAGGCCCTCGGCCACGACGTCCTCGGTCGGGGCGACGCCGCCGGCGGCGATGACGTCGAAGACGTCGCGGGTGGCCTCGGCCTCGACCATCATGATCGCGACGTCGCCGTCGTCGAGCAGGCGGCCGGCGACGATCATGTCGAAGGTGGCCTCGGCCAGCTCGGCCTGAGTCGGGAACGCGACCCAGCCGGCCGGCGTGCGGGCGACGCGGGTGGCGCCGACCGGGCCGGTGAAGGGCAGGCCGGACAGCAGCACGGAGGCGGCGGCCGAGTTGATGGCGAGCACGTCATACAGGTGGTCGGGGTCCAGCGACAGGACCGTGGAGACGACCTGGACCTCGTTGCGCAGGCCCTTCTTGAAGGACGGGCGCAGCGGGCGGTCGGTCAGGCGGCAGGTGAGGATCGCGTCCTCGCTGGGCCGGCCCTCGCGGCGGAAGAACGACCCGGGGATCTTGCCGGCGGCGTACATCCGCTCCTCGACGTCCACCGTCAGGGGGAAGAAGTCCAGGTTGTCCTTGGGGCGCTTGCTGGCGGTCGTGGCGCTGAGCACCATGGTGTCGCCCAGGTAGATCGTGACGGCGCCGGCGGCCTGCTTGGCCAGCCGCCCGGTCTCGAAGCGCAGCGTGCGCTTGCCGCCCGGGTTGTCGATGACGGCGTCGACGAACTCGCTGCCGTAGATGTTGCTCTCCTGCTCCTCCGTCATGGAGGGACTCCTCTTCACTGCGGAACCGTCCGGGGCGGCAGGTCCTCAGGACCGGTCCGTCAGTGGAAGCGGTCGGAGAGCGTCGTGCGTGCTCCGGCAGCCACTCCCGAGGACCGGGCCCGGGGTGCTGATCCCGGGGGACGGCTCGTGCTGCGTCGCCCGACGGTCGCCGGACGACGAAGGGGGAGCGCCCGTGTGGGCACTCCCCCGTCGTGCGGTCTAGCGGCGCAGACCCAGGCGCTCGATGAGCGCGCGGTAGCGCGTGATGTCGGTCTTCTCGAGGTACTTCAGCAGCCGACGACGGCGGCCGACGAGCCCCAGCAGACCACGACGGGTGTGGTGGTCGTGCTTGTGCTGCTTGAGGTGCTCGGTGAGGTCTGCGATGCGCTTGCTCAGCATCGCCACCTGCACCTCCGGCGAGCCGGTGTCGTTCTCGACCGTGGCGTAGTCCGCCATGATCTGCTTCTTCTGGGCCGTGTCGAGCGCCACGAGGCTCCCCGTCTGTTTTCGTGTGCTGCCCGGGGTCTTCTTCACCCGGACAGGGAGACACACGCCGGATCAACCGGCTGCGGTCAGACTAGCAGGGACGGCGTCACCCGGCCCCCGCGGCGCCCCCGGTGACGGCGGCGCCGCGCGCGACGGCTACACCGCGAGGGCCGCGTCCCCGGTGAACAGGTAGTCCAGATAGCGCAGCAGCTCCTCGGCCTCGAACGGCTTGGCCAGGAAGTAGTCCACGCCCTCGGTCCAGGCCTGCCACGCCTGCGCGTCGTCGGCGGCGGCCGTGAGCATGACGACCGGCAGGTCCGGACCCCGCTCGGCGGCGCGGATGCGCTGCAGAACGGCGTGGCCGTCCATGCCCGGCATCATCACGTCCAGAACGACGCAGTCGGGCCGGTCGGCCTCGATCGCCCGCAGGCCGGCGTAGCCGTCCTCGGCGGTCGCCACCGCGAACCCGCCGACCTCGAGCACGTCGGTGAGCAGCTGGCGGATGGACGGGTCGTCGTCGATGACGAGGATCTTGGGAGCGTTCGGCACGCTGACCTCCGAGAGGGTTCAGCCTGGTGATCGGCTCCGCGGCCTGCCGACCGACCCCTCGTCAGGGTGAACCGGCGACCAGCTCGCGGGTGCGCTCGACGTCCCTGGCCATCTGCTCCACCAGCGGATCGATGCCGTCGAAGCGCAGCGTGTCACGCAGCCGCGCGGTGAAGTCCAGCCCGACGTGCTCGCCGTACAGGTCGCCGGCGAAGTCCAGGACGTAGGCCTCGACGCGCCGCTCGACGCCGCTGAAGGTGGGGTTGGTGCCGATGCTGATGGCGGCCGGCAGCACCTCGTGGCGACGGACCAGGCGCCCGGCGTAGACGCCGTCGGCAGGAACCGCGGCCCACGGCTGGGGCTCCAGGTTGGCCGTCGGATAGCCGATCTCGCGGCCGCGCTGGTCGCCGCGCACGACGACGCCCTCGACCCGGTGGTCACGCCCGAGCGCGGCCGCGGCCGCGTGGACGTCGCCGGCGTCGACACAGGAGCGCACGTAGGTGGAGGACCAGGTCGTCTCGCCGGTGCCCTGCAGCGGGACGCCCTCGACCGTGAAGCCGAACTTCCGGCCGGCGGCCGTCAGCGCGGCGACGTCGCCGGCCGCCTTGTGGCCGTAACGGAAGTTCTCGCCGACCACGACGCCCCGGGCGTGCAGGTGCTCGACCAGCACGGCGTGCACGAACTCATCGGGCGTCAGCCGGCTGAACTCCCGGGTGAACGGCAGAACGCAGACGACGTCGACGCCGAGCGCCTCGACCAGCTCGGCCCGGTAGCGCTGGCTGGTCAGCACCGGCGGGTGGCTGCCCGGCCGGACCACCTCGCTCGGGTGCGGGTCGAAGGTGAGCAGCACGCTGGGAACGCCCAGCTCAGCGGCCCGCTCCACGGCCCGTCCGATGATGAGCTGGTGGCCGCGGTGCACGCCGTCGAACACACCGATGGTGACGACGCACCGCCCCCATCCGGACGGCGCGCTCTCGACTCCGCGCCAGCGCTGCACGTGGGCAGCCTGCCACGCACCGGCGCGTCGCTCCCGCCCGGGCGGGGGTCATGGGTCAGGGTGCGCTCACCACCGGCACCTGCGTGACCGCGCGGTGTCAGTTCTGACTAGTCCGAACCACTCGTTCGGGCCAGTTTGCGGGCGACAAGCGCCGCGCGGCCTACAGCGCCGTCCGGCCTGCCCCGACGTCCCTGTTGCGGGGCGACGCACGCCGCCTCGTTCCCGCGCCGGATCGATCCCTCGACCCTGGAGTACGACCGTGTCGTTCCCCCTGCG
>JAOPWI010000058.1 GCA_025965755.1 Frankiales bacterium
GATCCCGGCCGGCGGATCCCGGCCGGGGACACAACGGTGCCCGGCGGACAGGGCGCGAGCCGGCGGGCCGGCGCCCAGGTCAGGCCGGCCCCGCCTGCCGCGCCAGAGCCGTCAGGCGGCTGATCGCGCGGAGGTACTTCTTGCGGTAGCCGCCACGGAGCAGCTCCTCGGGGAACAGCGCGTCCAGCGGCACGCCGCTGGTCACGACCGGCACGTCCCGGTCGTACAGCCGGTCCGCCAGCACGACCAGCCGCAGCGCCGCCGTCTGGTCGGTCACCGTGTAGACGCGCTCGAGGCAGACCAGCGGGACGTCCTCGACCAGCGCCCCGTAGCGGGACGGGTGCAGCCGCGCCAGGTGCTCGACCAGAGCGGCGAAGCCGTCGTAGGAGGCGCCCGGAACGGACCGGGCACGTGCGGCCAGCTCCTCGTCCGACACGGGCGGCGGGGCCGCGGGCAGCCCGCGGTGGCGGTAGTCCTCGCCGTCGATGCGCAGCGGCTCGAAGTGCGCCGACAGCCCCTGGATCTCGCGCAGGAAGTCGTCGGCGGCGAACCGCCCCTCCCCCAGCGAGCCGGGCAGGGTGTTGGAGGTGGCGGCGACCCGGACGCCGGCGTCCACCAGCTTCGACATCAGTGTGGACACCAGAACCGTGTCGCCCGGGTCGTCCAGCTCGAACTCGTCGATGGCCAGCAGCCGGTGCCCGCTGAGGGCCTGGACCGTCGCGGCGAAGCCGAGGGCGCCCACCAGGTGGGTCAGCTCGACGAACGTCCCGTAGGCGCGGGGCTCGGGCGCCTCGTGCCAGAGCGACGCGAGCAGGTGGGTCTTGCCGACGCCGTACCCGCCGTCGAGGTAGACCCCGGGCCGGCCCTGCGCCGGTCGTGACCGGCCGAACAGGCGCTTGGCCGGCGGTGTCAGCGTCGTGGAGAACGCCTGCAGCACCTCGACGGCCCGCGCCTGCGACGGCTGCGCGGGGTCCGGCACGTAGGTGGAGAAGCGGGCCCGCGCGAAGCGGGGGGGCGGCGCCATGGCCGCCACCAGCGTCTCCGGCGGCACGACCGGCTCGCGGTCGACAAGACGCAGAACGGGCACAGGCAGCGAGCCTAGGAGCCGGCGCCCTCGACATCGCCGGAGGCGGCGCCCTCGACATCGCCGGAGGCGTCGGCCGAGGCGTCCCGGCCGCCGTCCGCGCCGTGCAGCTCGCTCTCGGCCGTGCCGGTGCCGCCCGGGTCGCCGTACGTGGTGCCCGGCGACGGGTCGCCCGCAGAGAGCTGGTCGGCCGTGCGTCCGGTGGCGGACAGGCCGGCGCCCTTCAGGGCGGCGTCAGGGGTGTTGCTCTGCTCGCTCATGCCGCGGCCCCTACCCGGTCCGGCGGCGCCTGCACGCGGAGCGGTTAAGGTGCGCCGCATGACTGCCACCGACACCCCCCAGCTGGGCGCTGACCCCGCCGTCGTCGGGCCCTACCTCGCCCGGGTCCTGGACGCGCCGGCCTGGCAGGACTGCACGGTCACCCTGATCGCCGGGGGCAAGTCGAACTTGACCTACCGCGTCGACAGCGCCGCCGGCTCGGCCGTGCTGCGCCGGCCGCCGCTGGGCCACGTGCTGCCGACCGCGCACGACATGCGCCGGGAGTACCGCGTGATGACGGCGCTGGTCGACACCCCCGTCCCGGTCCCCCGCACGCTGCACCTGTGCGAGGACGCCGACGTCCTGGGGCAGCCCTTCTACGTGATGGAGCGGGTCGAGGGGCTGATCTGCCGCGACGCGCTGCCGGCCGGCTACGCCGACACCCCGGCCGAGCGCCGCGCCGTCGGCGAGGGCCTGGTCTCGGTGCTGGCCGATCTGCACTCGGTCGACCCGGCGTCCGTGGGCCTGAGCGAGTTCGGCCGCCCCGACGGCTACCTGGCCCGCCAGATCAACCGCTGGGTCAAGCAGTGGGACGCCACCCGCATCGAGGGCGTCGACGGCCTGGACCCGCTGGCCAGGGACCTCGCCAACTCGGTGCCGGCGACGCAGCGCAACACGATCGTGCACGGCGACTACCGGCTCGACAACACGATGCTGCACCCGACCGAGGCCGGCCGGATCGCCGCCGTCCTCGACTGGGAGATGAGCACGCTGGGCGACCCGATGGCCGACCTCGGCATCCTGCTCGTCTACTGGTCGGAGGCCAGCGACGGCGGCGACCGCGACATGGGCGCCGTGGTCAAGTCCGCCACCGCGCTCGAGGGCTTCCCGACCCGCGCCCAGGTCGCCGAGCTGTACGCCGCGCGCACCGGCCTGGACCTCGAGCCGCTGCCGTGGGCCGTGGCGTTCGGCTTCTTCAAGCTCGCGGTGGTCTGCGCCGGCATCGTCGCCCGGGTCCGCGGCGGCGCGATGGTCGGCTCCGGCTTCGACGGCATTCAGGACCGCATCGCCCCGCTCGTCGAGCTCGGCCGGGCGACCCTCGCGGACCGCACGGTCCACTAGTGCGCCGGCCCGACGACGCCGAGCTGCGGCTCGTCGGGCAGGCCGTGTCCGCTCTGCGCCGCGCGACGGGTCATCCGTCGCGGTCGGCCGCGGTGCGCACCGAGGACGGCGAGGTCGTCACGGCGGTGTCCCTCGGCCCGACGGTCTGCGCCGAGGCCGCCGCGCTGGGCGCTGCCCTCTCCCGGGGCACCAAGGCCGTCACCCTGGTCGCGGTGCGCCACCTCAGCGACGACGCGACCCGGGTCAGCGCCCCCTGCGCCGGCTGCCGCCAGCTGCTGAAGACCTACGCCCCCGGCATCCGCGTCGTGCACCTCAACGACGGCCTGCGCGTGTCAGGTGTCGACGGCCTTCCGCCGGTCTGAGCTCAGCCCGCGCGCGTAGACCGACAGCCCGAGGGCGGCGACCACGCCGTACGCCAGCACGACGCGGATGCTGGTCACCTCGGCGATCGGGCCGGCCAGCAGCAGGCCGAGCGGAACGGTGCCGCCGAAGCACATCAACCACAGCGCCATGACCTGGCCCTTGACCGACGCGTCGAGGTGCGACTGGAGCAGCGTGTTGAGCGCCGTGATGGCCAGGAAGTAGCAGAACCCGAGCAGCAGCAGGATCGGGTACGCGAGCGCCGGCGACGACGCCACCGCCAGCAGCAGCAGGAACACCCCGTGGCCGGCCAGTCCCCGGCGGACCAGCGTCGGGCCGTCCTTGCCGGCGAAGACCGTGCCGACCGACAGGGCGCCGCTCACCGCGCCGAGCCCGAAGGTGGCGAACAGCAGCCCGTACGGCAGCGCCTCGACGTCCATGCCCAGGTTGGTCGCGGCGATCGTCGGCAGCTGGTAGACGAACGGCAGCGACAGCAGCGAGAACAGCGCCAGGACGGTGAGGATGCGGGCCACGAACGGGTCGCGGCGGGCGATCCGGACGCCGTCGGCGAGGCGGCGCCGCCCCTCGCGCTCGGGCACCGGTGGCAGCCGCACGCGGAGCAGGCTGACGAGCACCGGCACGAAGGTGAAGGCGTTGACGGCGAAGACGCCGGCCGCGCCGATGACCGGGAACAGCAGGCCGGCGATGGCCGGCCCGATGACGCGCGAGCCGTTCATCTGCGCGGTGTTCAGCGACACGGCTCCGGCGAGGTTCTCGCGGCCGACCAGCTCCGGAACGGCGGTGGCCCAGGCCGGGGCCTGCAGCGCGTTGCCGGTCCCGATGGCCAGGACGCACAGCAGGATGCCCGGCAGCCACGGGTCGTCGCGAGAGGCGAGGAACGCCAGCAGCGCCGTCATGACGAGCTGCTCGGCCTGCGCGGTGATCAGCAGCCGGCGGCGGTCGACCGTGTCGGCGAGCAGGCCGCCGAGCATGGACAGCAGCAGCAGCGGGCCCAGCTGCGCGAACGTCGCGACGCTCACCAGCAGCGGCGACGCCGTCTCGGCGTAGACGTAGGCACCCAGGACCACCGTCTGCATCCAGGTGCCGGTGTTGCTGGCGAACGCCCCGGTCCACACGACGCGGAAGTCCCGCACGGCCAGGGCAGCGCGGGCGGTCCCCGGCTGAGCGCTCATGCGGCCTTCACGGCGGCCAGGTCGTGCGCCTGCCGGCCGGCCGCGAGCCCCCGCCGCTCGAACCGGGTGAGCGGGCGGGGCGGCGCCTCGACCGGCTGCAGCGCGCTGGCGGCCAACAGCTCGCGGATCTGCTCGGCGTACGGCGCCCAGTCGGTCGCGACGTGCAGCAGCCCGCCGGGTTCCAGCCGGCTGGTGACCAGCTCGACGAACGCGGCGTCCAGGAG
>JAOPWI010000059.1 GCA_025965755.1 Frankiales bacterium
CGTCGCGGTGGCGCTGGTCCCGGCCCGGGCAGCTCGGGGCGCGAGCAGCGCCGCGGGCGGGTCAGGCGCCGGCAGCGCCCAGCCGGCGGTCCACGGCCCGCAGTAGCGGTCGCTCCACGAGCCACCAGCTGGCGGTGGCCAGCGCGAGGGAGATCGGCAGCACGGTGCCCAGCAGGAACAGGAAGCGGCCGTGGAAGAACGGCAGGTCGAACCAGTCGGCCACCAGCTCGAGCACCAGCACGTGCCACAGGAACAGGCCGTACGACACCCGGCCCAGCAGCACCGCCGGCCGGCTGCGCAGCACGGCGCGCAGCAGGCCCTGGTCCTGCGGCCCGGCGGCCACCGGCACCAGGAGCAGCGCCGCGGCCAGCCCGTACAGGAGCTCGCGGCTCACCGCCTCGCTGGCCGTCAGCAGCGTCAGCCCCCGCGGGCCCGTCAGCGGCGTGCAGGCGATCCAGAACGCCAGGCCGGCGGTCGCCCAGCAGGTGCCCGGTGACGTGGCCAGGGAGGCGACGGCGCGACCCGCGGCCGTCGCGGCTCCGGTCCGCGTGGTCAGGACGGCGAGGGCCAGGCCGAGGGAGAACCACAGCAGGTGCGCCGGCAGCCACTGGCCGGCCAGCTGCGGGTCCAGCAGGCGGCCGTCGTGCACCAGCGCGATCCACCCGAGGCTGAACCCGCTCAGCCCGGCCAGCAGCAGGAGCTGGCCGGTGACGCTCCCGAGCCGCCGCAGCACCAGGCCGAGGCACGGCAGCACGGCGTAGAAGGCGAGCTCGGTGCCCAGGCTCCACATCTGCTTCAGGCCGGTGAGGAGGCGGTAGTGGTCGTACGTCTGCCCGAGCCCGTACTGCCACAGCAGGTCGCCCGCGCTGTGGATGCCGTCCGGGCGCAGCACGAGCAGCACCGCGGTGACCACGATCCAGTAGGCCGGGAGCAGCCGCGCGGCGCGCCGGGCGGCGTAGCGACGCAGCGACGGCACGCCGGCCTCGCCGTGGGCGGCCCGCGCGTAGGGGGCGCCGAGCAGCAGGCCCGACAGCAGGAAGAACAGCGCCACGCCGATGTCGAACCGGGCCAGCGGGGCGCCGACCAGCCCCCCGAGCGACTCACCCGAGTCGAAGCCGGCGTGCGTCAGCACCACCGTCAGGGCGGCCAGCCCGCGCATGCCCTCCACGCACGGCCAGCGGCCGGGACGCTCCTGCGCCGGGGCGCTCTCCAGCCCGCCCGGGAGGTCCGGCGCGCCGGCCGTCGCGGTGCTGGTGGTGATCGGTGCTCCCGGGTCGGCGACGGCGCAGGGGTTTGGTGTCGGGCCCGGACTACTCACCGGTACGGTGCCGCAACGCGCCCGACGTGAGGGTCGCGCAGGAACGGCCGACATGCTGGAGGAACGGAACGTGCGACGCGGCGCAGGCTACGTGCTGGTAGGACTGGGAGCATTCTTGCTCGCGCTCGCGGTGCTCCTCCCGACTGCGGTGCTGCCGCGCGTCGAGCGGGTTCCCGCCGACGAGTACGGCAGGAGCCTGCTCACCGGCCGGGGGACCTTCCTCAACCCCGAGACGTTCACCATCGTGCCGGACGCCGCCGTCACCGTGACGCGCATCGCGCGCGGCGACGTCGCGCGCAGCAGTGACGACAACGGCGTCATGGACATCAGCCAGACCGTCGAGGTCGAGGGCCTGACGCCGCCGCTCAACGTCGTGCAGGAGAAGGTCGCGTACGACCCGACGTCCGGCATCGGCAACGGCGGCCGCGGCGACCGGCCCAACCACCGCGACACCCTGACCTTCAAGTTCCCCTTCGGCGTGCAGAAGGGGACCTATCAGTACTTCGACACCACGGCCGGGTCGGCCCATCCGGTGACGTTCGTCCGGCAGACCCGGACGCAGGGTCTGGACGTCTACGAGTTCCGCGGCACCGTCGAGCCGGTCGTGACCCGCGAGCTCGGTGTTCCCGGGGCCCTGGTCGGCGCTCCGGGCGCCGACTCGGTGTTCGTGGAGGAGACCTACTCCAACGAGGAGCGCGTCGTGCTCGTCGAGCCGCGTACGGGCATCATCGTGAGCTCCACGTCCCACCCCAAGCGCACCTTCCGGCCCACCGAGGGGCTGGGCGAGGTGACCGGCACGGAGACGACGATCTTCCAGGCGGAGGTCACCGTCGAGGACGGGTCCAGCAAGCAGCTGGCCGCCGACGCCAGGGACGCCAAGGACCAGCTCGACCTGGTCGGCCGGACCCTGCCTGTCGTGGCCGGCCTGGCCGGGCTGCTGTCGCTGCTGGCCGGCCTGGCCCTGCTGGTCCGCGCCCGGCGCCCCCGCCACGACTACCGCGACGACACGGCCGTCGTCGAGACCGCCGCGCCCGAGACCGGCGGCTCGGTCCGCTCCTAGCTCGCGGCCCTTCCTGGGCCGGGTTCAGGCCGGCTTGGCGCTGACGAAGATGGCGGTGCCCGGCATGAGCCGGCCCCGCAGCGGCGACCACTGGCCCCACTCGCGGGTGTGCTCCTCGGGCCACTCGGGCTCGATGACGTCGTGCAGGACCAGTCCTGCCGCCACCAGCTCGCGCACGCGGTCGCCCAGGGTGCGGTGGTGCTCCACGTACGTCGCGCTGCCGCCGTCGTCGACCTCGACGTAGGGCGTGCGGTCGAAGTAGGGCTGCCGCACCACCAGCCCGGCCGGTCCCGGGTCGTCGGCGAAGACCCAGCGCAGCGGGTGGGTGACCGAGAAGACCCAGCGCCCGCCCGGCCGCAGCACCCGGGCGACCTCGCGCATGACGCCGGCGCTGTCGGCCACGAAGGGCACCGCCCCGAACGCCGACAGCACCACGTCGAACGTCGCGTCCCGGAACGGCAGCGCCTGCGCGTCGGCCTGCACCAGGCGGTCCACCCGCACGCCCGACCGCGCGTCCAGCACCCGGGACTGCGCCAGCTGCCCGCCGGACACGTCGAACGCCGTGACCTGCGCGCCCTGCGCGACCAGCCAGCGCGCCCCCTGGGCCGCGCCGCACCCGACCTCGAGCACCGAGCGCCCGCGGACGTCGCCCAGCAGCTGGGCGTCGGCCTCGCGCACGCCCTCCGGGCACCACAGCAGGTCCGCGTCGCCGAGGAAGTCGCCGTGCTCGTCCTGATACTCCTGCGCCGACGCGTCCCACCACAGCCGGTTCGCCCGCGCGCTCTCGATCGGCCCGGCCGGCCGGTGCTCCACGGCAGAGGTCTGGGAGCTCGCCGTCGGTGTTGTCGCTGGTGCGTCCATGCGCGTAGTCTGTCGTGTACGCGCTGCGGGCCTGCGCGTCGCACTGCTGTCCTGCCCCGGCCGTCCGGCCGGGACCGGCCTCTGCGGGGCCCGCGCTCGTCCGTCCGACCGACGTCCCGCTGACTCGCTCTCCTCCAGCACTCGTCCGCCGTACACCGACGATCCCGGCCCGCTGCGCTGCACGACCCCGCCGACCCGCCCACTCGGGGCAGGTCACGACGCCACCGCAGCCGGAGCCCCTCCCTTGACGAGCACCCTCTCTTCCCCCGCCACCCCCCAGGTCGCGATCAACGACATCGGGAGCGCGGAGGACTTCCTCGCCGCCATCGACGCGACGATCAAGTACTTCAACGACGGCGACATCGTCGAGGGCACGATCGTCAAGGTCGACCGGGACGAGGTCCTGCTCGACATCGGCTACAAGACCGAGGGCGTCATCCCCTCGCGCGAGCTGAGCATCAAGCACGACGTCGACCCCAACGAGGTCGTCAAGGTCGGCGACATGGTCGAGGCCCTCGTCCTCCAGAAGGAGGACAAGGAGGGTCGGCTCATCCTGTCCAAGAAGCGCGCGCAGTACGAGCGCGCCTGGGGCACGATCGAGAAGATCAAGGAAGAGGACGGCATCGTCACCGGCACGGTGATCGAGGTGGTCAAGGGCGGCCTGATCCTCGACATCGGCCTGCGCGGCTTCCTCCCGGCCTCCCTCGTGGAGATGCGTCGCGTCCGCGACCTCCAGCCGTACGTCGGCAAGGAGCTCGAGGCGAAGATCATCGAGCTGGACAAGAACCGCAACAACGTCGTCCTGTCCCGTCGCCAGTGGCTGGAGCAGACCCAGAGCGAGGTGCGCAGCACCTTCCTGGCGACCCTGCAGAAGGGCCAGGTCCGGTCGGGCGTCGTGTCCTCGATCGTCAACTTCGGTGCCTTCGTGGACCTCGGCGGCGTCGACGGCCTGGTGCACGTCTCCGAGCTGTCCTGGAAGCACATCGACCACCCGTCCGAGGTCGTCGAGGTCGGCCAGGAGGTCACCGTCGAGGTTCT
>JAOPWI010000141.1 GCA_025965755.1 Frankiales bacterium
GGCGGCCAGGCACCCGCGCGGACCGGCCGGCGGGTCGGCCGCCGTGTTGGTGTCGCCGCGGGTCAGCGCCAGCGCGCGCTCGCTGGGCGCCCGGACCTACCTGCTGTCCGGTCAGGTCTGGCCGGCCCGCGCCGGCGTGCTGGTCGGCGTTCTCGCCCGGACTCCCGCCGGGCGCGAGGTCGCGGTCGCCGCCGACACCACCGATGCCCGTGGCCGCTGGTCGGTGACGCGGACCTTCGGGTCGGGCCGCCTGACGTCGCTGCAGGCGCGCACCCGCGGTGACCTGGTCAACGCCGCCGGCCACAGCGCCGTCCTGAGGTTCGCCCTGGGGTGACGCGGCCGGACGTTCGCACCCTCACTACCCTGACGGACATGACGTCCAGCCCGATCAGCCCTGCCCTCGACGAGCTGTGGGAGCGCCGCGCCGAGCTCACGCCGGACGACGGTGACGCCCGCAGGCTCGTCGTCGAAGCCGTCGACCTGCTCGACACCGGCCAGGCCCGGGTGGCCCAGATCGTCGGTGACGAGGTGGTCGTCGACGAGCGCGCGAAGCGGGCCATCCTGCTGTCGTTCAAGGTCCTGCCCATGCGCGAGTCGGCCGCGGGGGAGTTCCACCACCACGACCGCGTCCCGCTCAAGACGACCTTCGAGGGCGTCCGCGTGGTGCCCGGCGCCATCGCCCGCTGGGGCTCCTACTTCGAGCCCGGCGTGGTGCTCATGCCCAGCTACACCAACATCGGCGGTTACGTCGGCGCCGGGTCCATGGTGGACACCTGGGCCACCGTCGGCTCGTGCGCGCAGATCGGCAAGAACGTCCACCTGTCCGGTGGCGTCGGCATCGGCGGCGTGCTCGAGCCGCCGAACGCCGCTCCCGTGGTCATCGAGGACGGGGCGCTGATCGGCTCGCGCAGCATGATCGTCGAGGGCGCCCGGGTCGGGAAGGGCGCCGTCGTCGGCGCCGGCGTGATCCTCTCGCCGTCCATCCCGGTGATCGACGTCGAGACCGGTGAGGAGATCAGTCGCGGCCGCATCCCGGACTGGTGCGTCGCCGTGGGCGGCACCCGGCCCCGCGAGTTCGCCGGCGGCACCTTCGGGTTGCCGTGCGTGCTGGTCATCAAGCGGCTGGTCGAGGGCGAGCGCCACGACAAGGCCCAGCTCAACGACGTTCTGCGTGGCCACGGCCTCGCCACCTGATGCCCGACCTGGCGCTCGACCTGAGGATGGACCCCGTCGACCTGACGGCGGCCCTGGTCGACGTGCCGTCCGTCAGCGGCGCCGAGGGGCACCTCGCCGACCTGGTCGAGCAGGCGCTGCGGGCGCTGCCGCACCTGTCGGTCGACCGCGACGGTGACGCCGTGGTCGCGCGCACCTCACTCGGCCGGGGCCGGCGGGTGCTGCTCGCCGGCCACCTGGACACGGTGCCGATCGCCGACAACGTGCCGAGCCGCCGGGAGGGCAACCGCCTGTCCGGGTGCGGCACCAGCGACATGAAGTCCGGTGACGCCGTCCTGCTGCACCTGGCGGCCACGATGCCGTCGCCGGCATACGACGTGACCTACGTGCTGTACGACAACGAGGAGGTCGAGGCCGCGCGCAACGGGCTGGGCCGGCTGGTCGCCCGGCACCGGAGCTGGCTGGACGCCGACCTCGCCGTGCTGATGGAGCCGACCAGCGGCCAGCTGGAGGCGGGCTGCCAGGGCACGCTGCGGGTCGAGGTGACCGTGCCGGGCCGGCGCGCTCACAGCGCGCGGTCGTGGCTGGGCGAGAACGCCATCCACGCGGCGGCGCCGCTGCTGGACGCCCTGGTCCGCTACGAGGCGCGCTCGGTGGACATCGACGGCTGCACCTATCGCGAGGGCCTGAACGCCGTGAAGGTCGTCGGCGGCGTGGCTGGCAACGTCATCCCCGACGCCTGCACCGTCACGGTGAACTTCCGCTTCGCCCCGGACCGGTCGCAGGACGAGGCGCTCGCGCACGTCCGCGACGTGCTCGGGCCGTACGAGTGCGTGCTCACCGACTCCTCGCCGGGGGCGCTGCCCGGGCTGTCGGCCCCTGCGGCCGCGCACTTCGTCGAGGCGGTCGGCGTGCAGCCGGTGGCCAAGTACGGCTGGACCGACGTGGCCCGCTTCGCCGCGCTGGGCATCCCGGCCGTCAACTACGGCCCTGGCGACCCCAACCTGGCGCACACCCGCGAGGAGTGGGTGGACGTCCACCAGATCACGGCCTGCACCGGCCTGCTGCGCCGCTACCTGTCGTGACGGCGCCGGCCGCGCCGGCCGCCGCCACGTCCTCGGCGGCTGCCAGGGTCGAGGCCGGGCGGCGGGTCGACGCCCTCGACGGCGTGCGGGCGCTGGCCGTCACGACCGTGCTGATCGTGCACGCGCTGCCCGCCTCGGGCTTTCCCGGCTACGTCGGCGTGGACGTGTTCTTCGTCCTGTCGGGCTACCTGATCACGACGCTGCTGCTGGCCGAGCGGGACCGGCACGGCTCCGTCGCGCTACCGCTGTTCTGGGCCCGCCGCTTCCTGCGGCTGGCGCCTGCGCTGGCCGTGTTCCTCGTGGCGCTGTATCCGCTGGGCGAGGCCCTGGTGGGGGCGGACTACGTGAGCCGGGCGCTGACCGTCATGGAGTTTCGCGGCAACCTGGCGCTCACGGTCGAGCGCACCTCCATCGCGCCCCTGGACCACGCCTGGTCACTCGGCCAGGAGGCGCAGTTCTACCTCCTGTGGCCGCCGCTGCTGCTGCTGCTGGTGGCGGTGCTTCGGCTCCCGCGCCGGGCCGTGCAGGTGCTGCTGCTGGTGGCCACGGCGTGGGTCTTCCGGCAGCTGTGGCTGGTGCAGGAGGCGGACGTCCGGCCCACCGACGACTTCCGGCTGGACGGCCGCGGGGGAGGGCTGCTGCTCGGCTGCGCCCTGGGCGCCCTGCTGTCCTGGCGGCGGTCGGTCCTGGCGCTGCCCGGGCTCGCCGAGGTGGGACTGGTGGCCCTGCTCGGGACCTACGCGTACGGGCTGCTGGTGGAGCCGGTGTCGCTGCAGGC
>JAOPWI010000019.1 GCA_025965755.1 Frankiales bacterium
GCCCTCCTGCGGGGCGCTGGCCGCGGGCCGGGCCGGGCGGGCGCCGCTGGGCTGGGACCCGGCCGACCGGACCTTCCCCGCGCCGGGAGGCAGCCCCGCCTGCGCGATTCCGGGCCGGCGCTCGCGACGCGTACGGTCGCGGTCGTGGCAGCAACCAGGTGGGCGAAGCTGCTCCGCTCGACGTCCCGGCTGAGCACCAGCGCGGTGCGCGCGATGGAGGAGCTGCCGTGGTTCGCGGCGCTCACCGCGCAGCAGCGGGCCGAGGCGGGGCTGGTGGTGCAGGGCGGCCTGGCCGCCTTCGCCGACTGGGTGCGCGACCCGTCCGGGGCGTCGTTGCCCGGGCCCGAGCTGTTCGCGGTCGCGCCGCGCGAGCTGGCCCGGTCCATCACCCTCAAGCAGACCGTGCAGCTGATCCGGATCGTGGTGGACGTTCTCGAGCGGTCCGTCCCGACCCTGGTGGAGCCCGGTGACGAGGCGGCGCTGACCGAGGCGGTGCTGCGCTACTCCCGCGAGGTCGCCTTCGGCGCCGCGGAGGTCTACGCGGCGTCCGCGGAGGCCCGCGGAGCGTGGGACGCGCGGGTCGAGGCCGGGGTCGTGGAGGCGCTCGTCCGCGGCGAGGTCGGCGAGCTGACCCTGTCCCGGGCGGCCGCCCTGGGCTGGCAGCGGCCGGACTGGGTGGCGGTGCTCGTCTCCGGGCCGCACGGTGCGGACGGCGGGCCGGACGCGCTGCGCGTCGTCGCCCGGCACCTGGAGCTGTCGGTGCTCGCGGGCGAGGTGCTGCACGGGCTGCTGCTCGTGGTCGGTGGCACCGGCGACCCCCGGCCGGCACTGGAGCGGCTGGCCGAGGTGCTGCCCGAGGGGCCCGTCGTCTTCGGCCCGGTCGTGCCCGACCTGGCCTCCGCGGCCGGGCCCGTCGCCGAGGCGGTGTCCGGGCTGGCGGCCGCACCGGCCTGGCCGGACGCGCCCCGGCCGGTGTCGTCGGGCGACCTGCTGGTCGAGCGCGTGCTGCTCGGCGACGAGGTTGCGCGCTTCCGGCTGTTGGAGGAGGTCTACGAACCGCTCGCGGCTGCCGGCGGCGACCTGCGGCGCACCGTGGCGACCTTCGTCGAGGGCGGCGGCAGCGTCGAGGGGACCGGCCGGGCGCTGTTCCTGCACCCCAACACCGTGCGTTACCGGCTGAAGAAGGTCATGGACATCCTGTCGCTCGACCCGGCGGTTCCCCGGGACGCCCAGGTGCTCCGGGTCGCGCTGGCGCTCGGACGCATGTCGATTCCCTGATGCTGTTGTAGGGATCTCACAGAGTCGCGCCCGCTTCTCCGTCACTGCCGCATGCGGCGCCTGGGTGTGCCGACCTGCAGTCTCAGGAGGTGCTCGTCCTCCTCGCGCCCGGTCAGGGTGCTCAGTCGCCCGGAATGCTCCTGCCCTGGCTCGACCTGCCGGGTGCCTCCGACGCCGTCGACCGCTGGTCGGCGGCCACCGGTCTGGACCTGCGCGCGCTCGGCACGACCGGCTCCGCCGAGGAGCTCAGGGACACGGCCGTCGCCCAGCCGCTGCTGGTGGCCACCGCGCTGCTGTCGGTGGCGGCGGTGCCCGAGGCCCCGGACGCCGTCTGCGGCCACAGCATCGGTGAGCTGGCGGCCGCCGCGGTCGCCGGCGTCCTGACCGACGACGAGGCCGTCGTGCTGGCCGCCGAGCGCGGTGCCGCGATGGCCGAGGCCGCCGCGCTGGCACCCACGGGCATGTCCGCCGTGCTCGGCGGTGACCGCGACCAGGTCCTCGCCGTCGGCGCCGCCCTCGGCCTGTCGGTCGCCACCATCAACGTCGCCGGGCAGGTCGTTCTCGCCGGCCCGCAGGCCGCCCTCGAGGCGCTTCGGCACGACCCGCCCACCGGCGCCCGGGTCCGGCCGCTCCAGGTGGCCGGCGCCTTCCACACCGCCGCCATGGCGCCCGCCCAGGAGCGGGTGGCCCGCGCGGTCGCCGCCCTGACGCCGGGCACCCCGCGGTGCGCCGTCGTCGCGAACGCGGACGGCGCCCTGGTCCGCGACGGCCGCGAGGTGCTCGACCGCCTCGTCGCCCAGCTCACCGGGCCGGTCCGGTTCGACCTGTGCCTCGCCGCGCTGTCCGGCGCCACCCGCGTCGTCGAGCTGGCCCCGGGCGGCACGCTGGCCGCGATCGTCAAGCGGGCTCTGCCGGATGCAGAGATCGTCACGCTCAAGGCCCCGGCGGTGGCCGCGTGAGAGGCGCCGCCCTCACCGGGCTCGGCGCCCACCGGCCGGCGCACCGCGAGGACAACACCGCGATCGCCGAGCGCACCGGCTCCACCGACGCGTGGATCCGCGAGCGCTCCGGCATCGTCACCCGCGGGGTCGCCGGCGAGGGCGAGGGCGTCGTCGAGATGGCCGTCAGCGCCGGGGGCAAGGCGCTCGCCGCTGCCGGGCTCGCGCCGTCCGACGTCGACCTGGTCCTCGTCGCGACCTGCACGCTGACCCAGCCGGTGCCCGGCGCCGCGGCCCGCGTGGCGGCCCGGCTGGGCACCGGCGGCTCCGGAGCGCTCGACCTGGGGGCGGCCTGCGCCGGCTTCACGTACGGCCTGTCGCTGGCGGCGGACACCGTGCGCGGCGGAACGGCCGACCACGTGCTGGTCATCGGCTCCGAGCGCTTCACCGACATCATCGACCCCACGGACCGGGGCACCGCCTTTCTGTTCGGCGACGGCGCCGGCGCCGGCGTGGTCAGCCTGAGCGAGGTCGACGGGATCTCGCCCGCGGTCTTCAGCAGCGACGGCGACTCCGCGGACGTGCTCAAGACCGTGGGGCACCCGCCGGTGCTGCAGATGGAGGGCCGGGCGGTCTACCGCTGGGCCACCGTCACCGCCCCGGGCCTGGCCCGCGCCGCCTGCGCCCGGGCCGGCCTGGAGCTGGCCGACCTCGCGGCGTTCGTGCCGCACCAGGCCAACCTGCGCATCGTCGAGGCCGTCGCCCGGGCCCTGAAGCTCCCGGACACCTGCGTCGTCGCCCGCGACGTCGTCGACAGCGGCAACACCAGTGCGGCCTCCGTGCCGCTTGCCCTCACCCGGCTGATCGAGCGGGGCGAGGTGCGCCGGGGCGACCCGGTGCTCCTGCTCGGCTTCGGTGCCGGACTCACCGCCGCCGGACAGGTCGTCCGGTGTCCCTGAACCACAAGGAGCAGCACATGACCACCACCGCCAACACCGACGTCCTCACCGGCCTCGCCGAGATCCTCGAGGAGGTCGCCGGCACGCCCGCCGACAAGGTCGTCGTCGAGGCGACCTTCGAGGAGCTCGAGGTCGACTCGCTCACCATGGTCGAGGTCGTCGTGGCCTGCGAGGAGCGCTTCGGCGTGCGCATCCCGGACGAGGCCCTCGAGGGCCTGCGCACCGTCGGCGACGCCGTGACCCTCATCGGCGCCGCCCAGTGACAGCGCCTGCCGTCGCGATCACGGGCCTGGGCGCCCTCACCCCGCTCGGTCCCGACGTCGAGGCGCTGCGGACCGGGCTGCTCGCGGGCCGGTCGGGCGTCCGGCTGCTCGACGAGCCGGAGTTCGCCGAGCTGCCGGCCCGGCTGGCGGCGACCGTCGACGCGACCGGCCGGCTGGAGCGGGTCGAGGCCCGCACCCTGGACCGGGTCCAGCAGCTCGCCCTGATCGCGGCCCGCGAGGCCTGGGCCGACGCCGGCAAGCCCGAGGTCGACCCCGAGCGGCTCGCTGTCGTGATCGGCTCCGGCATCGGCGGCGCGCTGACGATCCTCGGCCAGGCCGACGTGCTGCGCGAGAGCGGTCCGCGCCGCGTCAGCCCCCACCTGATCCCGATGCTCATGCCCAACGGCCCGGCCGCCGCGGTCGGCCTGGAGCTCG
>JAOPWI010000267.1 GCA_025965755.1 Frankiales bacterium
GAGCGGCCAGAAGAAGCCCAGCAGCAGCGGGATGGCGTCCAGAATGTGGCAGAACTGGCGGGCGATGCCGAGCCCGGCGCCCAGCACCTGGCCGTCCTGCATTCTCAGCACCTTGATGCCCATGAGCCTGCGGCCGGGGGTCTGGCCCGTGGTGCCGGTCATGTAGCCGAACACCAGGAACACGATCAGGCTCGCCGCGTTGGACAGGGGCTCGCTGACGGCCAGCAGGACCAGCGTCACGACCGTCGACAGGACCGTGTCGATGAGGTAGCCGGCCAGGCGCAGGCCCCAGGACGCCAGCGGCGGACCGAGCCACTCACCGCCAGGACCGACGGCCGCGCTGGGCGCCTGCCCGTACGGCTGCTGGCCGTAGGACGGTGGCTGCCCGTACGGCTGCTGGCCGTAGGCCGGTGGCTGGCCGTAGGACGGCTGCTCGCCGGAGGGCGGCGGCGGGCCGCCGGGCGCGGCGAACGGCTCGCCGGAGGGCTTGGTGAAGTCAGGCGTGGACACGGGGAACCTCCGAGCATCGTCGGCACCGGGAGATGCCAAGCGCGCCGACCCTCCTGCGCCGGACCGGGCTGGTCAAGCCTGACTGGCGCACCGATAGGCTGGCGCTCGCCTGCGGACGGGACCGTCCCGGGCCGCCGCACCACACGAGGAGCCTCGCCGGCATGCCGCACGCCCGCCTGGTCGTGCTCGCCTCGGGCGAAGGGCGCACGCTGCAGGCCCTGCTCGACGCCGCCGCCGACGCCGACTATCCCGCCCGCGTCGTCGCCGTCGGCAGCGACCGGCCCGGCACCCGGGCGCTCGAGCGGGCCGGTGACCTGCCGACCTTCGTCGTGCCGATGTCGCAGCCGCGCGCGCAGTGGGACCGCGAGCTGGCCGACGCCGTGGCCGCGCACGACCCCGACCTGGTGGTCTGCGCCGGCTTCATGAAGATCCTGGGCCGGGGGTTCCTGAGCCGCTTCCCGCAGCGGGTCACCAACACCCACCCCGCCCTGCTGCCGAGCTTTCCCGGGGCGCATGCGGTGCCGGACGCGCTGGCGTACGGCGTGAAGGTGACCGGCGTGACCGTCCACCTCGTCGACGAGGGGGTCGACACCGGGCCGGTCGTCGCCCAGGCCGCCGTTCCCGTCCTGCCCGGGGACACCGAACAGACCCTGCACGCCCGCATCCAGTCCGTGGAGCAGCCGCTCTACGTCGAGGCCGTGGCGCGGCTTGCGCGCGGCGGCTGGACCGTCGAAGGAAGGACCGTCCGCCTGTGAGCACCGTTCCGGTGAAGCGCGCCCTCGTGAGCGTCTACGACAAGACCGGCCTCGAGGAGCTGGGCAGGGCGCTGGCCGCTGCCGGGGTGGAGGTCGTCAGCACCGGCTCCACGGCGGCGCGGCTGCGGGACGCGGGCGTCGCGGTGACGCCGGTGGACGAGCTGACCGGTTTCCCGGAGTGCCTGGACGGCCGGGTCAAGACGCTGCACCCGAAGGTGCACGCCGGCATCCTGGCCGACCGCCGGCTGCCCGACCACGTGCGGCAGCTCGAGGAGCTCGGCGTCGCGCCGTTCGACCTCGTGGTCGTCAACCTCTACCCGTTCCGCGAGACCGTGGACAGCGGCGCGACTCCCGACGAGTGCGTCGAGCAGATCGACATCGGCGGCCCCACCATGGTGCGCGCCGCGGCCAAGAACCACCCGAGCGTCGCCGTCGTCGTGAGCCCGGACAGCTACGGCGAGGTCACCGCCATGCTCGAGACCGGCTCGACGCTCGAGCAGCGCCGCCGCCTGGCCAGCCTGGCCTTCCAGCACACCGCCTCCTACGACGTGGCGGTCGCGTCCTGGTTCGCCCACGCCTACGACGGCAGCGATGCGGTCGACGGCTTCGCGGCCTGGGCCGGCGCCACGTGGGAGCGCGCGTCGGTGCTGCGCTACGGCGAGAACCCGCACCAGCAGGCGGCCCTCTACGTCGACGGCGTTCCGGGCCTGGCCGCCGCCGAGCAGCTGCACGGCAAGGAGATGTCCTACAACAACTACGTCGACGGCGACGCCGCCTGGCGGGCGGCGCACGACCACGGGGACACCCCGACGGTCGCGATCATCAAGCACGCCAACCCGTGCGGCATCGCGGTCGGCGACGACGTCGCGCAGGCGCACGCGGCCGCGCACGCCTGCGACCCGGTCTCGGCGTTCGGCGGCGTCATCGCCACCAACGTCGCGGTCTCGCTCGCGATGGCCCGGCAGGTCTCGGAGGTCTTCACCGAGGTCGTGCTGGCCCCCGGGTACGAGGACGGCGCGGTCGAGCTGCTGTCCAAGAAGCCGTCCATCCGCCTGCTCGTGGTTCCCGAGGGGGCACCGTCCCGGGTGGAGATGCGCCCCGTCAGCGGCGGGCTGCTCATGCAGGTCGCCGACCGGCTGCACGCGCCGGGCGACGACCCGTCGACCTGGACGCTGGCCGCCGGCGAGCCGGCCGACCCGGCGCTGCTGGCCGACCTGGTGTTCGCCTGGCGGGCCTGCCGGGCGGTCAAGAGCAACGCCATCCTGCTGGCCAGCGGCCTGGCGACCGTCGGCGTCGGCATGGGCCAGGTCAACCGGGTCGACTCGGCCCGGCTCGCCGTCGCGCGGGCGGGGGACCGCGCCCGCGGCTCGGTCGCCGCGTCCGACGCCTTCTTCCCGTTCGCCGACGGCCTGCAGGTGCTGCTGGACGCCGGCGTGCGCGCCATCGCTCAGCCGGGCGGGTCGGTGCGCGACGAGGAGGTCGTC
>JAOPWI010000319.1 GCA_025965755.1 Frankiales bacterium
GCGGCCGTCCCGCGGGAACGCCGAGCGGTGCTCCCCGGTCCGATGGGCGACCGCCGACGGGCGACCGGCGACCGCCGGCCGGCCGTGGCGGGGGCGCGTCCCGTCCGGAGCGCAGTGGCCGATCCTCGCCGGAGCAGGACCGCGAGCGGCTGGCTGACCGGGCGTACGACCCGCGTCGCGAGCAGCGGCGCCAGCTGGCCCGGGTTCCGGTGCCGGAGGGCGTGGACCCGCGCGACCTTGACCCCGAGGTGCGGCAGGACCTGCGCACGCTGGCCAAGGACACCGCCGACCTCACCGCCCAGCACCTGGTGATGACCGGCCGGCTCATCGACGACGACCCGGAGCAGGCCCTCGCCCACGCGCGCGCCGCCGGTGCGCTCGCCGGGCGGATCGGCATGGTCCGCGAGGCCGTCGGGCTCGCGGCGTACTCGGCCGGCGAGTGGGCCGAGGCTCTGTCCGAACTGCGTGCTGCCCGCCGGATCACCGGCCGGGCGGACCACCTGCCCGTCATGGCGGACAGCGAACGGGCGCTCGGGCGTCCGGAGCGCGCGCTCGCCTGCTACGACGACCCCGACGTCGGCAAGCTCGAGCAGTCGATCCGCGTGGAGCTGGCCATCGTCGTGGCAGGAGCCCGCCGGGACATGGGCCAGGCGGACGCCGCCGTCCTCCTGCTGCAGGGTCCGGCCCGGGCCACCACGGCGAAGCGTCCGTGGGCGGCGCGCCTGTGGTACGCGTACGCCGACGGCCTGCTGGACGCCGGTCGCGGCGAGGAGGCTCGCGAGTGGTTCGCCAAGGCCGCCGAGCACGACGGCCAGGGCGAGACGGACGCGTTGGAGCGCCTGCTCGAGCTGGACGGGGTGGTCATCGAGGACCTGCTGGACGACGACGAGGACAGCGCCGAGGGGTCCTGGTCGGTGGACTCGGGCACATCGCCCGAGGGCGTCGAGCCGCCGCAGGATGCCGAGGTGGCCGCGCCCCTGCTCGACCAGCCGGAGCCGGAGCGCCCCGCGACCAGCGCTGCGCCGTCCGCAGACGAGCCGGCGGACGAGGCTTTGGCGTCGCTGCGGCCCGAGCAGACCCGGCAGGACGCAGAGCCGTCGCGCGAGCCCGGAGGCGTCGAGGACCTGCTGCTGGACGGCCCGGACGCGGTGGAGGAGCCCGCGCCGTACAGCCCGTTTCGGGCCGAGCCAGCACCGGAGGTCGCCACCGTCGCGCCGGTGATCGAGCCCGGGCGGGTCGGCGGCGTGCCGTTCGCCGCGACCGAGCAGGAGGAGCACGTGCCGGTGCCACCTCGCACCGCGGTGCCCGGGCTCGCGTTCGTGGCGGCCGAGGACGCCGAGGATGCCCAGCCGGACGCCTTCGAGCCGGAGCTGAGCGAGCCGGAGCTGAGCGAGCCGGACGCCTTCGAGCCGGACGCCTTCGAGCCGGAGCAGGGCGAGCCGGAGCTGAGCGAGCCGGACGAGAGCGAGCAGGGCAGCCTGTTCGACGCGCCGGAGTGACCTGACGGCCTGCCTGTCCACAGCCGGACGGTGGTCCCCAGCCTCACCGGCGGGTGCTCCCGCGCCGGGCCCGACGTCGCACGCTGACCCGGGCCCCGCGCGGGGCCCGGGGCGAGGAGGCGGACGTGGCGCAGGGAACGACGGGCGAGCCGCAGGTCGCCGCACACAATCAGGTGAGCCTCGTCGGGCGGATAGCGGCCCGCGCGCAGGAGCGGGAGCTGCCGAGCGGGGACCTGTTGTGCACCTGGCGGCTGGTGGTCGACCGGCCGCCGGCAGCACCCGGGCGGGCTGGCCCGGGCCGCCCCGTGACGGTGGACACGCTGGACTGCAGCGCCTGGTCGGCGCGGGTGCGGCGGACGGCGCGTGGCCTGCAGCCCGGTGACGTGGTCGCGGTCGAGGGTGCGCTGCGACGCCGCTTCTGGCGCGCCGGAGCGGCCGTCGCCAGCCGCTGTGAGGTCGAGGTGACGAGCGTGCGCCGGCTGGCCCGTGGCGCGCCCACCGCAGGCCGGCGGCAGGCGCCGGCGCGGGAGGGCGCCGATGCCCAGGGTCAGGTGTAGGGGCGGATGACCAGGCCGGTCCGCGGCTTGGGGGTGAACAGGGTGGACTTGCGTGGCATGCGCTCGCCGGCCCCGGCAACCCGGGTGACGGCGGTGACCGGGGTGGCGTTGAGCAGCACGGCCGTGCCAGCGGTGGCCGCGGCCCGGGACAGCGCGCCGGCGACGTCGTGCTCGTAGGTGACCGTCTCGACGGTGTCCGGCAGGTTCCACAGCGTTTCGACGACGTAGCGGTGCAGCACGCTGACGTCGAGCGCCCGCCAGGCCGCGGACCGTTCGGCCGGCATGGCCGCCTCCAGCTGCGCGGCGTCGGGCTGGGAGAGCAGGCGCAGAACGCGGCCGTCTCCGGAGGCCAGCAGGAAGGCGGCACCGTCCTGGCCGGCTCGGGCCAGCTCGGCGAGCGCCCCGTCCAGGGGCTGACCGTCGAGGGTCCGCACGGCCAGGCCCGCCGCGGCGGCGTCGGCGAGCCCGACCGCGTCCCGCCCCGGGACGACACGGTGAATGGGGTGGACCTGCGGCCCGAAGGCCGTGGCGTCGACGAGGAACGTCAGGCCGCGGTCCCACGGCCCGGCGCCGGCGCCCGCCTGGTGCCGCTCGGCCTGGCGGCGCAGATAGGTCGCGTAGCGGTGGTGGCCGTCGGCGATCACCGCGGTCCGGTCATGCAGGTCCCGCGCCACCTCGGCCAGCAGCTCGGGCGCCGTGAGCGCCCAGAGCCGGTGCCGAAGGCCGTCCGGCAGGAGCACGTCCAGCAGGGGCTCCCGCGCGTCGACGTCGGCGACGGCGCGGCTGGCGGCCCCGCCCCCGTCGTAGACCAGAAAGATCGGTTCCAGGTCGGCCTCGACCGCCGTGTACAGAGCCAGCCGGTCCGCGACCGGGCCCTTCATCGTGTCCTCGTGCGGCAGCACGATGCCGTCCTCGGCCGGACTGAGTGCCAGCGCGCCGACCAGCCCGCGCTGCGCCGCACCGGTGACCGGGTCGGCCTGCTCGTACACGTAGAGGGCCGGTGCGGGATCCAGCGCCAGCACGCCGCTGGCGCGCCACTGTCGCAACGTGGCCGCGGCGCGCTGGTAGCGGTCCTGCGCCTGCTCCCCGTCGCGTGGGAGGATGAGCCGTACCACGTTGGTCGGGTCCGCTGCCTCCAGCGCCGCCACGCCCCGGTCGTCGATGACGTCGTAGGGCGGGGAGGTCAGGAACGGCAGCCGCTCGACGGGCGCGGTGAAGCGCAGCGCCCGGAACGGATCCAAGACCAGGCCCGCGGGCCGGGACACCGAGGAAGGGAGCACACCCGGAGGACCGACCGGGTCACGAGCGTCCGGAGCGGCAGAGTCCGATCCGGAGGTCATGGGCGCAGACTAGAGGTGCGTCCTCGCCGCCGGATCCACGGCGCGAGGGCCGACGAGGAGGAGCGCGCGTGGGAGACAGCCGGTACGACCCCCGTTACGATCCGCGGGCCCCCGAGGAGGAGAAGCCCCGGCCGTACGCGGACATGCCTCCGCCGCCGGCCGACGTCCTGCCCTCAGGCGAGCTCTACGACTGGTACGTGCGCGGGGTGGACCTGCTCGAGAACGGTGACGCCAACGCGGCCGTGCAGCTGCTGAGCCACACCGCCAGCGCTGAGCCGGAGTCGCGCTCGGTGCGCGAGGCCCTGGCGCGCGCGCAGTTCGACGTCGGCATGTACGAGGAGGCTCGCGCCAACTTCGAGTGGATCATCTCCGTGAACCCGGCCGACGACTACGCCCAGTTCGGCCTCGGCCTGGCTGCGACCAAGCTCGGGGACCTGGCCGCGGCCGTGGAGCACCTCGCGCTGGCCGCGGCGATGCGCCCGGACATCGGCTACTACAGCACCGCCCTGCGCGGTGCTCGGGCGGCGCTGACCGCGGCCCGTCGTTGACCCGCCGGTGAGCGCCCCTGCCCGCGGGCAGGGGCTCGGATGGTGCGACGAGCCGCTGTGCTCGGCCTACGACGCGGCCCTGTACGACCTGGACGGTGTGCTGTACCTCGGGACCGAGGTGGTCGAGCACGCGGCGCAGGGCGTGGCGGCGGCGGTCGAGGCCGGAATGCGGGCCGCCTTCGTGACGAACAACGCCAGCCGCCGGACCGCGGTGGTCGCGGCGCACCTGACCGAGCTGGGCATCCCGGCACGCGCCGAGGACGTGGTGACCTCGGCGCAGGTGGCGGCCCGCCGGCTGGCCGAGCAGCTGCCGCCAGGCGCACCGGTGCTGGTGGTGGGCACGGAGGCGCTGGCGGAGGAGATCGCGGCGGCCGGGCTGCGGCCGGTCCGGTCGGCGCAGGAGCGGCCGGTGGGCGTGGCCCAGGGCCTGGCGCCGGAGACGGCCTGGACCGACCTGGCGGAAGCCGCGGTGGCCATCAACGCCGGCGCCGTCTGGGTCACGGGCAACGTCGACAGCACCTACCCGACGCCTCGAGGGAACCTCCCCGGCAACGGGGCAATGGTGGCGGCGCTGGAGCTCGCGACCGGGCGTACGCCCGAGGTCACCGGCAAGCCGCAGCCCACGCTCCAGCGCGAGTCGGCCAGCAGGCTGGGTGCCCGGCGGCCTCTGGTCGTCGGCGACCGGCTCGACAGCGACGTGCTGGGCGCGGTGCGGGCCGGCTTCGACAGCCTGCTGGTCCTGACCGGCGTCGTGGACCGCGAGCACCTGCTGGCCGCGCCCGCCGGGAGCCGGCCGACGTATGTCGCGGCCGACCTGCGCGCGCTGCTCCGGCCGCAGCCTGCCGTGGTGTTCGACGGCGACCGGGCGCGCTGCGCCGACGCTGTCGCGACGTGGAACGGCGGGGAGCTGTCGGTGCAGGGCAGCGGTGATGACGCGCTGCGGGCGGCGTGCGCGCTCGCCTGGGCCCGGGCCGACGCCTAGAGCAGGCTGCGCAGCTTCAGCAGGTCCAGCACGCTCGCCTCCACCTTGAGCCGGCCGGTGGCCCAGGCGGTCGGGACGGCGAGGCGGCCCTGGGCCAGGGCCAGCAGGTCGTCGCTGGCCACGCGCAGGCGCACCTGCGCCTTCGCGGCGGGCTCGCGGTGGACGTCGGACAGGCCGTGCTCGCTGAGCCGGGCCGCGTACACGACCTGCAGGTCGGTGACCCGGCAGGACACGGTGCGCTCGACGGCGTAGCGGCTGCGCAGCTCCGGGTCCAGGCCGGCGACCTGGTCGACGACCCCCCGTACGGCGGCGTCGACCTCGTCCAAGGTCGCCACGCGCACCTCCCTCGCCTCCGGGCAGCGTTGACTGCGGCGTCAAGACGCTACCCGGCGACCGCCGACGCAAGCGGTACCGTCGGCACCCCTCGAGACCAGACGGAGGACCAGACGTGCGCGACGCGCTCAAGGCCTACCTCTCCCTTGCCAGTGGCCTGACCGAGGTGACCCGCCAGCGTGCCGTCGCGGCCGCCCGGGCGCTGGTCTCTCAGGGGGAGGCGACCGCGGAGCAGGTCACCTCGCTCGCGGATGACCTGCTGCAGCAGAGCCGGGCCAACCGGGACGCCGTCGCGGCGCTGGTGCTGTACGAGGTGGACCGCACGCTGGGCCGCGTGGGGCTCGCGTCGGCCGACGAGGTCGCGGAGCTCTCCGCCCGCGTGCGGGCGCTCGAGGCGCTGATCCGTGATCTGCGCTCGGGCATGAGCGGCGGCGTCGCGAGAGGTACGGGTGCTGCGCCAGCAGGCGCGCCGGAGTCCCAGGCCCCGGCCGGCGCCGCGGC
>JAOPWI010000334.1 GCA_025965755.1 Frankiales bacterium
TCCGGCGGCGCCGGCCGCTTCCCGCCCCGCCCGCGCGACCCGCGCCACCGGGGCGCGGCCCAGCGCCTGGCGGACGACGGTGACCGGGAAGCCGGCGGCGGTGGCTTCGGCCTGCCAGCGGTCCTGCAGCCGGACTCCGTCCTGCGCCTGTGGCTTGTCCGGGCGGGTAGCGAGCGTCGCGGCCTGCGCCGCAGCGGGACCGTCCAGGCCGACCAGCTCGAGCTGCGCCTCGATCTGCTGCCGTCGTTTGCTGAACAGCCGCAGCAGGTCGGGGGGCAGCCCGGTGATGTCGGCCTGGCCGTTGCGGACCGGCCCCCAGCTGACGCCCAGGGTTCTGGTCAGCTCACCGCGCAGCACCGCCTGGTAGACGAACCCGGCGGTCCGGGCGTGGGCGTAGATCTCGCGGGTGTTCAGCGCGCTCCACTTGCCGTCCCGGCCGTGCAGCAGGTTCGCGACGACGACGTGGGTGTGCAGCTGCGGGTCGCCGCAGCGGCTGCTGCGGTGCTCGAACGCCGCGCCGATCAGCCCGTCGGTCTCGACCCGGGTGTCGGTACCGTCGCCGCGGTGGTGCCCGCGCAGCGCCTGGGTGCAGGTCAGCTCGAGGTAGGCCAGGCTGTCCACGACGGCGATCCTGTGAGCCTCCTGCAACAGCCGCGCCACACCCCGATCCCCCGCGGCCGCCGCCGCAGCACCGGAGTGGCTCCCGCCCGGTTCAGGCGGGTCGTACCGGGTCTCGGGGGCGAGGGCGTACAGGACCGAGACGCTCTTCGGGGCGCTGAGCGTCAGGTCCAGCCCGGGGACCCGGACGTCGACCCGGTCCTCGCGGTGCCGCAGCGCCATCGCCAGCCGGTCGCGCAACCGTCCGGTCGGGGTCGTCTCGGCCAGCACCACCGAGGCGTCCAGACCGGCCGCGGTCAGCAGCCGCTGCGCGGCGTCCACCCTGAGCGTCGGTGCCGGCCACAGCGGCCTCCGCCGGGCCTTGTCCAGATCCGTCAGGCTGCGCTCCCACAACCGGCGCAGCCGCTCCCCCGACTTCCCGTCAGAGCCCGATACCGCGCCGTCACGGTCGGGCACGAGCAGCTGCTCGACGGTCGTGTCCCGCGCGGCGGCGTGACGTTGCATCGCCGTCACGACCGCGGTGGCCGGGACCCGGCTGCGCGGGTCGGCCCGCAGCACCGGCGCGACCAGCTCGGTCCCGTCAAGCCCGCGCCCGGCCAGCAGGTGCTTCAGATGCTGTTCCTGATCCGGCGTGGCCAGCGGGCCGGACAGCCCGAGTGCGCCAGCGCCCTGCCCGATCCAGCGACCAGCGTCCTCGCCGCGACCGGTGTAGTAGTCCAGCGGGCAGCCGGCGGCCCGTTCGAGGTAGTACGCGGGGGCCGCCACCCCGGGGGCCAGCCGGCCGATGCTCAGCACGGGCGCGACGCCTGGTCAGCCGGCGCACCGGCCGCGGACCGCCGGCGGCTCTGCCGGTGGGGCCCGCCGTTCTACCTCGACACGTGAGAAGCGCGCCGATCCGCCGACGGGCAGACTCGGAAGCTCCCCGGTGGCGCTCTCCCACCGCACCGCGTAGGGCTGCAGTGCGTCGAGCCGCTGCCGCGCGGCCGACAGCAGCGGCTCGCCGACACCACCGGAGCCGGCCGGCGCCTGCGCGTAACGGATCAGGTCCGCGCCAGCGCTGGCGACCTCACGGCAGATCGCGTTCCCCAGGACCCGCCGTGCCAGGAACGGCACCGAGGTGGCGAACGCAAGCTCGGGCCTCAGCCCGGCAGCGAGCTCAGCCGAACCGTCCGAACCAGCCGCCTGCGGCAGCGGCCGGCACGCCGCAGTCAGCGTCACGACGTCGACCGGGTGGCCGAACTCGTGCAACCGCCGTGCGGCCCGGAACACCTCACAGCACGCCCCATAGGCGAAGTCCTGCTCGCGCAGCCACGGGATGCGCCCCAGCACGGCGGGCGCCGAGACGACCCCAGCGAGCAGAGCCCGCTCCCGCCCCAGTGTCTCCTCATCAACACCGGTCAGGCCCGGCGCTGCGGTGGGGGCAGCCTCCAGAGCCACCACCGGCGCGACCGGCAGGGTGGCTCGCCAGTGCGCCGGCAGCTGCTGCCACCGACGGCAGCCGCTCGCGACGACAGCGCGCTGCGCCGCGACGGTCGCCAGCAGCTGACCGGGACTGCACCGACCCTCCAGCGCCGCCACCGCGGACTGCTGCAGCCGGTCACCGCTGGCCCGGACCTGCCGGCCGATCGCGCCGGCCACGACCAGCGTCGCCCACGCCTGCGGGTGCGCTGGCGACGGCACGCGGGGCAGCCATTCGAGCAGCTCCGAGACCGGGTAGCCGTCCGACCGCAACCGGCCGCCCTCACGCAACAGGACCGGCAGCCCCTCGGCCAGCGACCGCGCCGAACGCGATGCCTGCAGCGCGACCTCGAACAGGACACCAGCGGCCGGATCGATGAAGTCCGACGGTCGCAGCCGGCCCGAGAGATCTCGAGGATCGGCGGCGCCCAGGACCAGCGCCGCGACCAGGGCGTGTTCAGCGGATCGGGAGTGCTCCATGCCGGCACGGTCGCCGGCCACCATCCCGCGAACGTTTCGGACCATCCCAGCGCAGGTCAGAGGGCATGCGATCTGGCTGCCGCGCGCCCGTCAGCAGCGACGCCCCGTGGCACAAGACGGTGTCGCAACCGTTCTTGCCGGACGGCCACACCTCCCGACGAACGCCACTAGCCTCCCGGCATGTCCTCCGACGCCGTCCCCGCGACTGAGCTCATGCAGCTGCCGGTCGGGTCGTTCCTTACGCAGCTGTGCGTCGGCGTCGGCGACCTGCAGATGCGCTTCAACGACGGATCGCAGGTCCAGTTCACGGGCGAGATCACCGTCGACGGCGGTCCCCCGGTCGAGCCCTTCTCCCTCGACGGGCTGGCGCTGGTGCTGCCGACCCTCAACGGTGACGTGACGGCCTTGAGCGCCGCCGACAGCGGGACCCTCACGCTGGTGGTCGGCGCCGCGACGCTGACCTGCCCAGCAGACCCCCAGTACGAGTCCTGGAACTACAGCGGTGCGGACGGCACGTCAGTCATCTGCCTACCCGGAGGTGAGCTCGGCATCTGGGACAAGCCGGCACGTCCATAGTCGCGTTGTGGCCACGACATGTTCCGCCTCCCGACGCCTCGACCGTCAGATCGCCTGCGGTCGTGGCGTTGGTCTTGTCGCGGCTGCCGCTGCGCTGGGTCGCGCCAACCTCGCTACGCACACTCGGTGCGGCCTCCGCGAAGCGCCTAAGCCGTTCTGTCGCTGCGGACTCGCACGCAATTCGCGGCGGGGACTGCGACCGGTGCCCCGCTACCGATCCCGCCTCCCGGGCCCGGCGCGACGGCGACGCAGCCCCGTCCCCGTCCCCGTCCCCCTACCCCAACCCCGCCCCCAGCCCCCGCCCCGCCCCCCCCCCCC
>JAOPWI010000363.1 GCA_025965755.1 Frankiales bacterium
CGTAGGCGGCCGCGCACTCGAAGGCCGCTCCGCGCCGCTCCTCGGGCACGTCGGCGAGCTGGGCCAGCAGCAGCGCGACGTTGGCCGCGTCGTCGCCGTGCCGGCCGGCCCAGCGGGCGGACAGCACGCCCGGCATGCCGTGCAGGGCCTGCACGGTCAGGCCGCTGTCGTCGGCGACGGCCGGCAGCCCGGTGTGGGCGGCCGCCTCGACCGCCTTGGCCAGCGCGTTCTCGGCGAACGTCGCACCGGTCTCGGGGCCCGGCTCGAAGTCGGGGTCGAGCGGCACGAGCTCCACGCCGTACGGCTCGAGAATGCGCTGCAGCTCCGCGACCTTGCCGGCGTTGCGGGTCGCCAGCACCGCTCTCACAGCGTGGTGGGGTCGGCGGCGTGCTTGCTGCGCAGCGGCTCGGCCAGCGCGGAGGTCTGCAGGTCGGTGAGCCGGCGGATGCCGCCCAGGGCCAGGTCCAGCATCGCGTCCAGCTCCGTACGGCTGAACGGCGCGCCCTCGGCCGTGCCCTGCACCTCGATGAGCTCACCGGCGTCGGTCGCCACGACGTTCATGTCGGTGCCCGCGGAGACGTCCTCGGGGTAGTCCAGGTCCAGCACCGGCACGCCGTCGACCACGCCGACGCTGATCGCGGCGACCTTGCGCACCATGGCGCCCGGCCGCTGCAGGCGGGCGCAGGCGTCGGCGAGCGCGACGTAGGCCCCGGTGATGGCGGCGGTGCGGGTGCCGCCGTCAGCCTGCAGCACGTCGCAGTCGATCGCGATGGTGTTCTCGCCGAGCACCTTCAGGTCGATGGCGGCGCGCAGGCTGCGGCCGACCAGCCGGCTGATCTCGTGGGTACGGCCGCCGATCTTGCCGCGCACCGACTCGCGGTCGCTGCGGGTGTGGGTCGCGCGCGGCAGCATGGAGTACTCGGCGGTGACCCAGCCCAGGCCGGAGCCCTTGCGCCAGCGCGGCACGCCCTCGGTGGCGCTGGCGGCGACCAGCACCCGGGTGCGGCCGAACTCCACCAGGCACGAGCCCTCGGCGTGGTCCAGCCAGCCGCGGGTCAGCACGACCGAGCGCAGGGAGTCGGGGTCGCGTCCGTCGTGTCGAGGCATGGCGTCGACCCTAGCCGGGGGCCGGCCAGGGGCGCCCGCACGCTCAGACCGAGTAGGTCGCTCCGGCCCTCGCCAGCTCGAGCGGTCCCGACCAGGTGGAGCGCGCCTCGTCCTCGACGGCGGCCGCGTCGGTGAAGGGCATCAGGTGCGTCAGCAGCAGGCGGCCGACCCCGGCCTGGGTGGCGTGCTCGCCGGCCTCGCGGCCGGTGAGGTGGATGTCCGGCGGCGGGGCGGGCTCGGACAGCCAGGAGGCCTCGCACAGGAACAGGTCGCAGCCGCGCGCCAGCGCCACGAGCTCGTCGCTCACGGCGGAGTCGGCCGAGTAGACCAGCGAGCGACCTCCGGCCTCGACCCGCAGCGCGTGCGCCTCGATCGGGTGGTTGGTGCGGGCCGTGGTCACGGTGAACGGCCCGATCTGCTGCCTGCCGACGCGCACCTCGTGGAAGTCGAAGACGTCCTGCAGGCCGTCGACCGGCGGGTTCTCGAACGCGGCGCACAGGCGGGCCGCCAGCCCCTCCGGTCCGTAGACCGGCAACCGGGGCGGCATCCCGCCCGGGTGGTAGCGCCGGGCGTAGGAGTAGGCGACCAGATCGATGCAGTGGTCGGCGTGCAGGTGGCTGACGTAGACGGCGCCGACGTCGAGCAGCCCGATGTGGCGCTGCAGCGCACCGAGCGCGCCGGCTCCCAGGTCGAGCACCAGCCGGAAGCCGTCGTGCTCGACGAGGTAGCCCGAGCAGGGCGACACCGGACCCGGAAAGGTGCCGGAGCAGCCGAGCACCGTCAGCTCCACGTGGGCGCTCCGATCTGCGGGCCGAGAAAGCGCCGGGCCAGCCGGGCGAAGGCCTCGGGGTCCCCGGTGGCGCGGAAGCTGTGGTCGGGCGGCGGCGCCTCCGGGTCGCGGTCAAGACCACTCCGGGCGAGCACCCGGTAGACGTCCTTGGCCGTCTCCTCCGCGCTGCTCACCAGCACCACCCCGTCCCCGACGACCAGCTGGATCATGCCGGTGAGCAGGGGGTAGTGCGTGCAGCCCAGCACCAGCGTGTCGACGTCCGCGTTCAGCACCGGCTCGAGGTAGTGGGTGGCCAGCTGGAGCAGCTGCCGCCCGGTCGTCACGCCCCGCTCGACGAAGTCCACGAACCGCGGGCAGGCGGCGCTCGTCACGGTCACGTGCGGGGCGGCGGCGAACGCGTCCTCGTACGAGCCACTCGTGATCGTCCCGACGGTGCCGATCACGCCGACCCGGGCGTTGCGGGTGGTGGCGACCGCCCGGCGGACCGCCGGCTGGATGACCTCGACGACCGGCACGTCGTAGCGCTCGCGGGCGTCCCGCAGGCAGGCGGCGCTGGCCGTGTTGCAGGCGATCACGAGGGCCTTCACGCCCTGCGCGACGAGGCCGTCGCAGACCGCGAGGGCGTGCCGGCGGACCTCGGCGAGCGGCAGCGGGCCGTACGGGCCGTTCGCGGTGTCTCCCACGTAGAGCAGCGGCTCGGAGGGCAGCTGGTCCAGCAGGGCGCGGGCCACCGTGAGCCCGCCGACCCCGGAGTCGAAGACGCCGATCGGCGCGTCCTGGCTGCTCATCGCCTGGGCAGCCTACGGGGCGCCGGTCACCCGGCGCGGGCAGCCGGGCCGGGCTACCGCGCGCCATCGCGCCGCCCGCCGTCCCGCGTGCTGCGGTGCCGGACGGCGGGACCGGCTCAGGCCCAGAGCTGGCCCTCGAGGGCCGCCTCGGCCTCCTCGAGGGTGCCGGCGTAGGCGCCGGTGGACAGGTACTTCCAGCCGCCGTCGCAGACGACGAAGGCGATGTCGGCCTTCTCGCCGGCCTGGACGCACTTCATCGCCTCGCCGATCGCGGCGTGCAGGATCGCGCCGGTCGAGATGCCGGCGAAGATGCCCTCCTCCTCGACCAGCTGGCGGGTGCGCCGCAGCGCCTCCCGCGGGCCGACCGAGAAGCGCGAGGACAGCACGGTCGCGTCGTACAGCTCGGGCACGAAGCCCTCGTCGATGTTGCGCAGCCCGTAGACCAGCTCGCCGTAGCGCGGCTCTGCGGCCACGATGCGGATGCCCGGGACCTTCTCGCGCAGATAGCGGCCGGTGCCCATCAGCGTCCCGGTGGTGCCCAGGCCGGCGACGAAGTGGGTGATCGTCGGCAGGTCCTCGAGCAGCTCCGGACCGGTGGTCTCGTAGTGCGCCAGGGCGTTCGCCGGGTTGCCGTACTGGTAGAGCATCACCCAGTCGGGGTTCTGCGCAGCCAGGTCCTTGGCGACGGCGACGGCCTGGTTCGAGCCGCCGGCGGCCGGCGAGGTGACGATCTCCGCGCCGTACATCGTCAGCAGCTGGCGCCGCTCCACCGAGGTGTTCTCCGGCATGACGCACACCAGCCGGTAGCCGCGCAGGCGGCACACCATGGCCAGCGAGATGCCGGTGTTGCCGCTGGTCGGCTCCAGCACCGTGACGCCCGGGCGCAGCAGGCCTTCACGCTCGGCCTTCGCGATCATGGCCAGAGCCGCCCGGTCCTTGATCGAACCGGTCGGGTTGTCGGTCTCCAGCTTCGCCCAGAGCCGGACGTCGGGCGAGGGAGACAGCCGCGGGAGCCCGACGAGCGGGGTGCGCCCGACGGAGTCCAGCAGCGAGTCGAAGCGCATGCCTAGAGAGAACCACCCGCGACGGCCGGCAGCACGGTCACGCTGTCGCCGTCCTTGAGCGGGGTCTCGAGGCTGCCCAGGAAGCGGACGTCCTCGTCGTTGACATAGACGTTGACGAAACGGTGCAGGGCGCCCTCGTCGGTGATGAGGCGGCCCTTGAGCCCGGTGTGACGCCCGTCGAGGTCGTCGATGAGCAGGGCGAGCGTGTCACCCTTGCCCTCGACGACCTTCGAGCCGTCGGTGTAGGTGCGCAGGATGGTCGGGATGCGGACCTCGATGGCCATGGGGGCGTTGCTCCTGTTCGGACGGCGGGCAGTCTCGGGTATCAACACGAGGGGACGCGGAATCTGTTCCGGTCAGAGGACCCGCACCGGCTCCTCGGTGACCTGGCCCTCGACGATCCGGAAGGAGCGGACCTCCTCCTCCGGCGACCGGGTGGAGACCAGCAGGTAGTGGGCGCCCGGCTCGCTGGCCAGGTTGATGTCGGTACGGGACGGGTGCGCCTCGGTCGCCGTGTGCGAGTGGTAGATCACGAACGGCTCCTCGTCGGCGTCGTCCATGGACCGCCAGACCCGCAGCTGCTGCTGGCTGTCGAAGCGGTAGAACGTCGGCGACCGCTCGGCGTTGTCCATCTCGATCACCCGGGTGGCCACGCCGTCCTTGCCGGCGATGATCCCGCAGGCCTCGTCGGGGTGGTCGCGCCGGGCGTGCGCCAGAATCTGGTCGACCATCGCGCGGGGCAGCTCGAGCATCCCGCCAGGGTAGTCGGCCGCGCTCAGACGGCGCCCCGGCGGTCGGTCTTGCGCCGCCACATCAGGCTCTCCACCAGCGTCTCCTGCAGCCAGCCGAGCCACCCGTAGACCTGGAGCGCGTGCCGCCGCGGGTCCTCGGGCGCGTAGTCCTCGGCGTCGGTCTGCTCGGTGACCTCCAGCCGGGTGCCCAGCACCAGGCGCAGGTCGTTGAGGCAGGCCAGCCACGCCCCCGCCTGCTCGGGGTCCAGCAGCAGCTTTCCGCCCTCGAGCGGCAGGGTGGCGAGCACCGTGCCGGCCGAGGCCCGCTTGCCGGCCCGCAGGTCGGCATCGGTGTAGCGGCGGAACTCCCGGGAGGCCTCCGGGTCGTCGTCGCCGTAGGCGTGGGGCAGCAGCCGCTGCAGCGCCGGGTCCTGCGGCGCCTCCACGTCGCCGGACGGCAGCCCGACCAGCGCGGCGAGCGGGTCGGCGTCGCCCTCGTCCAGCTCGACACCGAGCAGGTCGAGCAGCTCGGTCGCGCACTGCGCGAGGACCTCGGCCTCGAACGGGTCGACGGTCGCCTCGATGCCCTTGCGGGTCCGCTTGAAGCGCACCTCAGTCCTGCTGCAGGGTGGCCCACAGGCCCCTGGCGTGACAGCGGGCCACGTCGTGCTCCATCTGCTCCCGGCTCCCGTTGCTGACCACGGCACGCCCCTCGTGGTGCACGGCGAGCATGAGCTCGGTGGCCTTGGCCCGGCTGTAGCCGAACAGGTCCTGGAGCACGTAGGTGACGTAGCTCATGAGGTTGACGGGGTCGTTCCAGACGATCGTCACCCACGGCCGGGCGTCGTGGGTCGACTCGTCCGCGGCGGGGCGCTCGACCTGGGCCGGTGCGGTCACGTTCCCAGCTCCCTCTTGACGACCTTTCCGGTGGCGTTGCGTGGCAGCTCCTCCACCAGGTGCACCTCCCGGGGCACGGCGAAGCGGGCCAGCCGCTCCCGGACGTGGTCCTGCAGGTCCTGCTCGCCCGCCGAGCCCACGACGTACGCGACCAGGCGGCTGCCGTACTGCTCGTCGGGCGCGCCGACCACGGCCGCGTCGGTGACGCCGGCGTGCTCGCGCAGGCAGTTCTCGACCGCACCGGTGAAGACGTTCTCGCCGCCGACCACGACCATGTCGTCGTCGCGGCCGAGCACCGTGAGGCGGCCCTGGGCGTCCAGCCGGCCGAGGTCGCCGGTGGCGACGAGCCCGTCGAGGCGGTCCTTGTCGGAGCCGTCGGTGTAGCCGGCAAAGGACAGCCCGCTGCCGACGAAGATCCGCCCGGTCTCGCCCGGCGGCACGTCGGTGCCGGCCTCGTCGACCACCCGCAGCGTGACGCCGTGCGGCGCCGTGCCGGCGGTCGAGGGGTCGGCCCGCAGGTCGTCGGGGGTGGCCACCGCCGCGTACGCCACCTCGGTCGAGCCGTAGAGGCTGTACAGGACCGGCCCGAAGGCCTTCTCCACCTGGGCCGGCATGGCGGCGGGCAGCGCGCTGCCGCTGGAGGCGATGACCGTCAGGCTGCTGCGGTGGTAGCGCTCGGGGTGGGCCGCCAGCAGCTTGTCGATCATGACCGGCACGACCACCAGGGTGTCCACCTGCTGGGCCTCGATGGTCCGGAGCACGCGGTCGGGGTCGAAGCGCCGGTGCAGCACGACCGTCGAGCCGAGCAGCATCGCCATGGACAGGTGCCCCAGACCCCAGGCGTGGAAGACGGGCGCCGCGATCAGGGTCCGGCCTCCCGTGTGCAGCGGCAGGCGGGACAGCATGGAGGCGGCATCCTCGATCGACGCGCCGCTGCGGGCCGCGCCGCGCGGCACGCCGGTGGTTCCGCTGGTGAGGATCACCTGGCGGGAGGCCCGGGCCGCCCGCAGCGGCCCGCGCGGCCCCGGCGTGGTCGAGACGGCGCTGAGCTGCTCTGTGGTCAGGTCGATGACCCCGGCCACCGCCTCGAACTCCGCGTCCCGCACCAGCGCGGTGGCCTTCTCGCGCTCCAGCACGCCGGCGACCTGCTCGCCGCTCCAGCCGGTGTTGAGGTAGAGCACGTCGGCGCCGCACTTCGCCAGCGACACCATCGCCTCGACGAAGCCGCGGCCGTTGCGGGCCAGCACGCCGACCGCGGCGCCCTCGCCCACCCCGCGGGCGCGCAGCTCGGCGGCGATGCGGGTGGTGCGCTGGTCCACCTCGCGGTAGGTCAGCACGCCGTCGTCGTCGACCAGCGCCGGCCGGTCGGGGTGGCGGGCTGCCCCGGCGGCGTAGCCGGTGGCCGGCGTGACCCCCCAGCGGACCAGCGCCAGCGCCATGCCCAGCAGCCGGTCCGGTCGCGACGGCGCGAGCAGCCCGGCGCGGGCCAGCACCCTGGCACCCCCGAGATCCAGCACGCACCCACGGTACGGGCTGCGCGGGGGGGCGGACGCTAGAGGTACTTCACCGGGTCGAAGTCGGCCAGCGGGATGATCCGGACGCGCGGCAGCACGGTCGTGAAGCAGCGGGCGTTGTCCTCCAGGTCGAGCACCTGCAGGCCGCGCTCGACCAGCTCGGTGTAGCCGGAGCTGACGAACTCGCGAAAGCCCAGCAGCCCGACCTTGCGGCCCGTGCCGTCGTCCAGGAGCCGGGTGATCTGCGGCAGGAAGTCGCGGTCGTGGCTGGCGAGCAGGACGTCGCCGCTGCGCTCGGCGATGGCATCCAGCGTGCGCTGGATGGCGATGTCGACGACCTTCTCGCCGGGCGCACCGGCCAGCGGGATCGGGCGGTAGTCCAGGGCCAGCAGCGCCTGGATGAACGACAGCGGCAGCTGGCCGTTGGTGGCGTTGAGGAAGAACAGCCCCTTGACCGGCTGGCCCCACTCCTGCTGGACGTAGGACCGCACCCGGTCCCAGCGCGGCCGCTCGTCGGGGTGCGGGCGCCGCCCGCCGAGCACGTTGTTGCCGAGCGTGGCGTCGATGTTCTCGCCGTCGACCAGCAGGTAGGTGTTCAGCGTCTCGTCCACGGCCCGAACGCTAGCCCGGCGAAGCCGGTCGGGTGCTCAGGCAGCGCCCCGCCGTGCCGGGCAGCCTGCCGCAGACCCGGGCGCACCCCCGGTCCCGGACGCCCCGCCACTCCGACGCGGCGGGCAGCGAAGAGGCCGGTCACCGTGGTGACCGGCCTCGTCGTCGCGATCTCGATGTGGAGGTGGCGGGAATCGAACCCGCGTCCTCCGGCACCACAACAGGGCTTCTCCGGGCGCAGCTCGCTGTGAGTTTCTCAGCTCTCCCGGTCACGCGAGCGAGCCGGGAACGAGCTCAGCCACTGTGAGATGTCCCTCCGCTCCCCGTGGCCGGGGGCGGCGGTGATCCTCCTAGCGATGCCAGGTCCCGGGACGGAGGCGCTCCCGGGCTGACAGCTCAGCTACTAAGCCGCGAGGGCGTAGTGCTGGGCGCGCGGACTGGTGTCGGCGCTTGATTTGTTGTGCAACGCGTGGTTTTCGAGATCATCGTTGCCTTCCTCGGCCCGCTTCCCCTGCCCCGACATCCGGAGTCGAGACCTGTCACCCCCTGGTCGCAGCATGTGGACTGCGTGTCGACTCTAACGCGTTGGAGTGGCCAGGTCTTCCGCTTCACAGCTGAGCGACGGCCCGCAGCCGGCGGCGCTCGTCGCTGCGCTCGCGCAGCGCGGGCAGCACCACCGGGCGGGTGAGCATCCGGCGGCGCAGCTCCTCCGCCGGCACCGGCCGGCCGAGGTGGAAGCCCTGCGCGAAGTCGCAGTCGATCTCACGCAGCTTCACCGCGAGGGCGGCCGCCTCGACGCCCTCCGCGACGCAGCGGGCGCCGAGGCTGTGCGCCAGCTGCACGGTCGCGCGCACCAGGGCCAGGTCGCTGTCGCTGACCAGGATGCCCTTGACAAAGGAGCGGTCGATCTTGACCTCGTTGACCGCGACGCGCTGCAGAAAGGCCAGCGACGAGTAGCCGGTGCCGAAGTCGTCGACCGACAGCTGCACGCCCATCCGGCGCAGCCGTCCGAGGACGTCCTCCACGATCTCCAGCTCGCTCATCATCGTGGTCTCGGTGATCTCGAGGACCAGGCGGCTCGGCGCGAGCCCGTGCCGGTCCAGCACGTCGGCCACATCGCTGGGCAGCTGGCGGTCGAGCAGGTTGCGGGCCGACAGGTTGACCGCGACCGACAGCGGCCGACCGTGGAGCGGCCAGCGGGCGCACTCGATCACCGCCTTCTCGAGCACGGCCAGGGTGAAGTCGCGGACCAGGCCGGAGTGCTCGACCGCACCGATGAAGGACGACGGCTGGAGCAGGCCACGGGTCGGGTGCTGCCACCGGACCAGCGCCTCGGCACCCACCATCTCCCCCGTGGACAGGTCGAACTGCGGCTGCAGGTGCACGACCAGCTCGTTGTCGATGAGCGCGGAGCGGAGCTCGGCCGCCAGCGACAGCCGCTGCAGGCTCGAGGCGTCCCGGTCCTCGCGGTAGTGGGCGAACGAGCCGCGGGACTCCTTGGCCTGATAGAGCGCGACGTCGGCCCGGCGCAGCAGCTCGTCGAAGCTGGAGGCGTCCGACGGATAGCAGGCGACGCCGACGCTGCCCTCGATCGACAGCCGCAGGCCGTCGAAGGCGACCGGCTCGGCGAGCACGTCGAGCAGCGAGGCCGCGATGTCGTCCGCGTCCTGCGGTCCGGCGAGCGGCCCGAGCAGCACGGCGAACTCGTCGCCGCCGAGCCGGCAGACCGCCGCGGCGTCCGGCAGCGCCACCGCGATCCGCTGGCCCACCTGCTGGAGGAAGACGTCACCGGCGGCGTGGCCGAGGGTGTCGTTGATCTCCTTGAAGTGGTCGAGGTCGATGATCAGCAGGGCGCACTGGGCGCCCGCGGCATCGGTCCTGCGCAGCAGCGGGCCCACCCGGTCGTGCAGCAGCGCGCGGTTGCCGAGCCCGGTCAGGCTGTCGTGGGTCGCCTCGTGCTCCTTGACCGCGGCGTGCGCGCGCATCTCCGCGTACAGCTGGGCGTTCTGCAGGGTGCTGCTGACGCTGTGCGCGAAGGTGCGCAGGACATGGCGCTCGCGCTTGGTGAGCGAGACCGGCCCGTCGAACGCCACCCGCAGGACGCCGATGCGGCCGTGCGGGCCCTCCAGCGGGGCGGCGTGCAGCATCTGACCCGTCGGCTCGCCGAGCGGCCCGGGATAGCCCTGCCCGGACACCTCGAGGCCGTGAATGCCGCCGGACCAGACGACGGGCCGGCCGGTCGGCTCCACCGGATCGATGAGCAGCTCGACCCGGTCGGCCTTGAGCAGCTGCGCGGCGCGCACGACCGCGGCCGAGGCGATCTCCCGCTCGTCCAGACAGTTCAGCTCGCGGGCCGCGCTCTCCAGCTGCTGCCAGAGGTCGCGCTCCTGGACGGTGCTGAGGTAGCCGCGATAGACCGCGAACAGCAGCACCAGCAGCAGCGGCAGAACGAGCAGGACCGCGCGGCTCCACTCGACGAGCACCACGAACACCACGCCGACGGCGGTGTTGCCGAGCGAGACCAGGCTCCGCATGAGCAGGCCGGCGCACCAGGTGTCGGAGAAGCGCAGGCCCTGGGTCAGGGACACGATCCGGGCCACGCAGGCGCCGTTCCAGATCGCGAAGACCATGCCGCCGGTGGCCAGACCGGCCAGGCGGCGCGGCGTGAGCTCGCCGTGGGAGGCGCCACCGACGAGCAGGACCGCCAGTCCGGCCAGCGCGACGCCGACCGTGAAGCAGGCCGGCGGGAACAGGCGCTTGAGCAGCGGGGCCCGACGCGGCAGGTGGAACAGCAGCACGCCGGCGCCGGCGGCCAGGACGAACAGGCTGGTCGGCACGAGGAACAGGCCGAGCACGACCGCCATCTCGGACCAGGTCAGCGACTCCTGGCTGTGCCGGGAGCGGATGTTGAGCAGCGGGCGGTCCGCGACCACGCACAGGGCGAACACGACGAGGAACTGCCACGGTGCGATGTCGTGCCGCTGCGCCAGCGCCGAGAAGACCCCGATCACGACGGCGGACGTGCACAGGCCCCCGACGAACAGCTGCACCCGGCGCTCGCGCGCCAGCTCGAGCACCTCGGCCTGGCGGCGCTCCCCCGGCCAGCGCCGCCCGACCGGCGGGCAGGACGGTCGAGGCTGCCCGGTCAGCGGCGGGCCGGCACCCCGGCGTGGCGC
>JAOPWI010000427.1 GCA_025965755.1 Frankiales bacterium
AGGAATGGCCCGGCCGATATGGTGTTGACGCGGACTTTCGGGCCATATTCGCGGGACAGGGATACCGTCATGGCGTTGAGCGCGGCCTTGGCGCCGGCGTAGACCACCTCGTTCGGGGACGGCTGCACCGCGGCGATGCTGCTGACGTTGATGATCGAGCCGCCGTCACCCGCGGCCATCCGCTCGCCGACCAGCGCGGACAGCCGGAACGGCCCCTTGAAGTTGACGCCCAGCACCTTGTCGAACAGGTCCTCCGACACCTCGGCCAGCGACGGGTAGAGCGGCGACATGCCCGCGTTGTTGACCAGCACGTCACAGCGCCCGAACTCGGCATAGACGGTGTCGGTCAGCCGGCCGGCGTCCTCCCAGCGGCCGGCGTGGAACGCCACCGCCAGGGCCCTGCGGCCGAAGCGGGACCCCACCTCGTCCGCCAGCGCCTGGCACGCGTCGAGCTTGCGGCTGGCGATGACGACGTCGGCCCCGTGCTCGGCGAAAGCCAGCACCATCTCGCGCCCGAGGCCGCGGCTGCCGCCCGTGACGACGGCGACCTTGCCGGACAGGTCGAACAGGTCCTGCACGGTCACAGGCTCGCGGCGGCGAGGTCGAGCACGTCGGCCAGGTCGCGCCGGGCCTGCTCCCGCCGGGTCGGCAGGTGGCCGCTCGGGAACAGCGTGTCGACGGCCGAGTGGTCCTTGAGCACCTGGCGGGCGATGGTCACCTTGTGCACCTCGGTCGGCCCGTCGGCGATGGCCATGATCTCTGCGCCGAGGAGCATCCCGGCGAAGGGCATCTCGTTGGAGACGCCGAGCGCCCCGTGCAGGTGCATCGCCCGCATGACCACGTCGTGGAAGACCTTGGGCATCGCGACCTTCACCGCTGCGATGTCCTTGCGCACCTTGACGTAGTCCTGGTGCTTGTCGATGAGCCAGGCGGTACGCAGCACCAGCAGCCGGAACTGCTCGATCTCGATCCAGCTGTCGGCGATCTGCTCCTGCACCACGCCGAGGGTGGCCAGGGTGCCGGTGCGGGTCTGCCGGGACAGCGCCCGCTCGCACATCATGTCGAAGGCCTTGCGCAGCTGCGCGATGGTGCGCATCGCGTGGTGGATGCGCCCGCCGCCGAGCCGCGTCTGCGCGATGACGAAGGCCTGGCCCTCGCCGCCGAGCAGGTGGTCGGCCGGCACCTTCACGTCGGTGAAGCGCATGTAGCCGTGCGTGCCGTGGCCCTCCGGCTCTCCGCCGATACCGACGTTGCGCACGATCTCCACACCGGGGGTGTCCGCCGGCACGATGAACATGCTCATGCCGCGGTAGGCGCTGACGTCCGGGTCGGTGACCACCATGACGATGAAGAAGCTGGCGTAGCGGGCGTTGGAGGAGAACCACTTCTCCCCGTTGATGACCCACTCCTCGCCGTCCTTGACGCCCCGCGTCGTGAACAGCGTCGGGTCCGCGCCGGCGTGCGGCTCGGTCATCGAGTAGCAGGAGGAGATCAGACCGTCGAGCAGCGGCTGCAGGTACTTGCCCTTCTGCTCCTCGGTGCCGTAGTGGCTGAGGATCTCGGCGTTGCCCGAGTCGGGCGCCTGGCAGCCGAAGACCGACGGCGCCCAGCGCGAGCGGCCGAGCAGCTCGTTGAGCAGCGCCAGCTTGAGCTGGCCGTAGCCCTGGCCGCCCAGCTCCGGGCCGAGGTGCGCGGCCCACAGCCCGCGGTCCTTGACCTCCTGCTGCAGCGGGCGCACGACAGCCATCGCGCGCTGGTCGGACTTGTCGTACGGGTCGTCGAGGATCAGGTCCAGGGGCTCGACCTTCTCGCGGACGAAGGTGTCCACCCAGTCCAGCTGTGCCTGGTAGTCCGCGTCGGTCTCAAAGTCCCATCCCATGGCTGCAACCTTGCACACGGGAGCCTCGCTCGGCCACGCCGTCCGCTGCTGGAGCCCCGGCGAACGGCACGTGCGCCCGGGGCCGTGCGTATGGGACCGTGCGACAGCCCGGGCCGCGACCCCGCCCGATGGTCACCACACCGTCGAGGAGCGAGGGCACACGCATGGGCGCTGCGCGCAGGTTGCTGGCGACCGGAGCGGCGGCGACGCTGCTGCTCCTGACCGGGGCGACGGGCGCTGCGGCGCACGAGGAGCGGGCCTCGGTCTTTCCGCCCGGGCAGGGCACCACGCCGACCTACCGGGCCTTCGACGCGGCCAAGCCCCACCTGGTCGTCTGCAAGGCCGACAGCGCCCGGCGCATCGCGGCCATGACCGACCCCAGGGTCAAGGCGTTCAACCGGCAGCTGCTGCCCGCATGCGCCTTCTCCCACCTGCAGGCCGCCGTCGACGCGGTGCAGGCCCAGGGCACCAACATCTACGTGCTGCCGGGGGTCTACCGCGAGGAGCCCTCCTGGGCGCCGGCCTGCACGAAGAGCTACGACGGCGGCATCGTCGACTACGACCTCATCGTCAGCTGCGGCGAGGTCATCAACCTGGTGACGGTCGCCGGCGACGACCCCAAGGACCCGGACCTCGTCTGCGACAACCAGCTGTGCAAGCTGCAGATCGAGGGCACCGGTGTGCGCAAGGAGGACGTCGTCCTGCGCGGCGGCTTCGACGGCAACGGTGACTGGATCAAGCACAACGGCATCAAGGCCGACCGGGCCGACGGCTTCTTCCTGCGCAACATGACCTTCGAGCTGTTCCGCGAGAACGCCATCTACGTCCACGAGACGGACGGCTACGCGCTGGACCGCGTGAACGCCCGGCACAACGACCTGTACGGCATCCTCACGTTCACCTCCGACCACGGCCTGATCCGCGACTGCGAGGCGTCCTACAACGGCGACTCCGGCGTCTACCCCGGCGGCCAGGCGGACGTGAACAAGGACAGCACGCGCACCGGACCGCTGGCCCGCTACGCCGTCGAGGTGACCGGGTGCGAGAGCCACCACAACGCTCTGGGGCTGTCCGGCACGGCGGGCAACTCCGTCTACTTTCACGACAACGACTTCCACAGCAACGGCGCCGGCTACGTCGCCGACTCCTTCGTCGGCAACCACCCGGGCATGCCACAGGACCACGCCTGGATCACCGGCAACCGCATCCACGGCAACAACAGCAACTACTACGAGAAGTTCGTGCACGCCGGCAGGTGCGACGGCAAGCCGGCCGACCGCGGGTACGGGCAGGGCACCGTCTGCCCGGCGTTCCCCGTGCCGGTGGGCACCGGCATCCTGCTCGCCGGCGGCAACTACAACTTCGTCACCGACAACCTCATCTACGACAACTGGCGCGCCGGCGCGATGCTGTTCTGGGTGCCCGGTGCGATCCGTGGCGACTACCAGCCGGGGCAGCAGTACGACACCTCCAACGGCAACCACTACGTGAAGAACCGGATGGGTTTCCACCCGAGCGGCGTGAAGCAGCCGAACGGCGTGGACTTCGCCTGGGACGAGCAGGGCGTCGGAAACTGCTGGCAGGACAACGTGTCGTCAGCCGGAGAGGTCACCGACGACACTGAGGTCATCCCGCTCCCCGACTGCCGCTCCGGCGGGTCGGTGTCGCCGGTCGGCAACGTCACCAAGACGGCACGCAACGCGCCCTGTGCGACCTACAACCGCGAGGACGAGCCCGACCCCGCGGGCTGCGACTGGTTCGACAGCCCGACCCAGCCGGCGGGTCGGCAGGCTGCTGCCGGTGAGGCGCAGACCGACGCGCCGTCGCCCTCCCCCGCAGCGAGTGCCGCCGGCGGCGGGACGCCCGCCGAGCCGTCCAGCCAGGCCGCTCCGCCGCAACCCGCCGGCCGG
>JAOPWI010000052.1 GCA_025965755.1 Frankiales bacterium
CGCGCGGGCCCGAAAGCCGCGCGTGGAGGCCAGCTCGAGCAGCTGCTGGCTGCCGCGGGGGGCCGACGCCGCCCGCAGGAGCAGCGCCGGGTCGAGGACCGCGCCCAGGCCGAGCCGGTCAGCCAGCTCCCGTCCCTCGGCCAGCAGCCGCAGCCCGGCGGTGAACGTGGGGACGGCGCGCAGCGAGCGGGCCCGGGCCTCCGCTTCCTGCCAGGTCTGGGCGTCCAGCCGGGCCAGGCCGCGACGCAGGTCCTCGCAGGCCTTGACGTCACGCAGGCCGTTGGCCGCGGCGTGCAGGGCCAGGTGGACGGTGCGGTCGTGCAGGCCGAGCGACCAGCGCTGCGCACCCGCCACGACGGTGGGCTCCCGGTCGGACCACAGCAGCTCGAAGCAGGCTGCGGCGTCCGGGCCCAGCCCCAGGATCGTCTCGTGCAGGTCGATGAAGACATCGTCGCGGCGCAGCGGCAGCTCGTGGCGCATGGCGCTGTTGCGCTCCTCGGGCTGCAGCACCGGAGCGAACCCGATCCCGCCGAGCACCCGCACCGCCTCGGGAAAGTCACCGGGGGCCACCAGCAGGTCGACGTCGGTGTACGGGCGGTTCTCGCCGGCGTCGTACAGCCAGGCGGCGATCACCGGCCCCTTGAGCAGCAGGACCCGCAGGCCGGCCTGCTCCAGCGTCCTGGTGGCCTCGGCCGCGGCGGCGTCCAGGCGCAGAGAGACCACGGCGTCCAGCAGGCGGCGGCGGGAGGTGGCGTCCATGGCGACGACCTCCTGAGGTGCGGACACGCGAGGCCGAGCCTAGAGGCGGGAATCGCCTGCGGCTGCCACCACGCGGGTGACGTCCTCGGGCTGGCGGTGCAGCGAGGGCACCGACCGGGCCGCGCGCTGCTGCCGGAGGCGACGGCCCTCGACGAGCATGAGCAGCGCGAGTCCGGCCAGGACCGCCACCACGACGGCGCCCAGAACCCCGCGCACGACCGTCGAGCGGTTGCTGACCTGGCCGGCCGGTCCGGTCAGCACCGAGTCCTCCGACCGGGCGTAGACGATCTGGGCCTCGGCGGCCGACTGCCGCTCCGCGTTGCGGGTCACCGCCTCCTGCGCGGCGTCGCGGGCCGCGGCCAGCTGGAGGTAGCGGGGGCGCTCGGCGACGAGCCGGTCGATCTGCTCCTGCAGCGCGCGCACCTGGCGGGAGCCCGGGGCCTGCGCGCGGGCGCTGGCCAGCTCGGCACTCAGGCCGCTCAGGGCGGCCTCGAGGTCGACCACGCCGAGGGTGCGGACGAGCGCGGTGACCCGCCGGTCGGCGACGGCCAGCGCCTCCCTGGCGCCGACCGTGCCGTCCCGGGCGATCTTGTACTGGCGCATGGCGAGAGCCTCGAGCCCGGCCCGGCCCAGCGCCTGCGAGCCCTGGACCGCGGCGTCCGCGGTCGGGGCGGTCAGCGTGATCGTGACGGTGGGGTCGCCCGGCACGTGGGTCAGCTCGACCCCCGACGACAGGGTCGAGCGGGAGACGCCGCTGGCCTGCTCGGCGGCTGCGAAGACCGACGGCAGCCGCAGCGCGTTGGTGAAGCTCGCGGCGAGCGGGTCGACGGCGAAGCTGGTCAGCTGGTCCGAGCCCGGCAGGAAGACCACGGACTGTGCGGTGTAGCGCACCGGCTGGGCGGACAACCGGGCCGCGGTCAGGCCACCGGCCAGCAGCGCGAGCAACAGCAGCAGGGCCACCTGCCCGCGCGAGAGCCGCAGCACGTCCCGGACCTCCACTTGCCCTCCTCTGTCCCCGGGCAGGGTAGTCGCAGCATGTCGCGAGCGGCCGGTCATGGATACGCTGTGCAGTGTGGCCGTCACCGTCCCGCAGCGGCTGCGGATGCCGTCCACGACGGCGCTCGCCGTCGCCGGAGCCGCGGCCGGCCTGGGCGTCGTGCTGCTGGCGACGTCGGTCGGTGTGCGCGCCGGGCTCGCGCCGGCCACGCTGGCCCGCCAGTTCGGCATCCTGTTCGCCGTGGGCGGCGCCGCCGCCCTGGGCCTGCTGGCGCTGCTGCGGTTCCGCGCCTTTCTGCTGGTGCTGTTCGCGGTGCGCCCGGTGCTGGATGCCTTCAAGGGCGCCGGCGGCAGTGCCGGCGTCCTCGACCCCTCCCTGGCGATCGGCGGGCTGTTCCTCGCCGCAGCGGTCGTCTGGCTGTACGCCCAGCACGCCGGCGGGTTGCTGCGGCCCATGTCGCGCACCAGCTGGGCGCTGTGCCTGCTGGTCCTGGCCCACTGCGTCAGCGTGCTCGCCTCCACCAGCCCGGTGGCCAGCGGGACCGCCGCGGCGAAGGTGGCCTCCGGCGCGCTCATGTTCGTCGTGCTGGAGCAGGTGCTGCACCAGACGCCGCGCTACACCCGGCCGCTGTTCCTGGCCGCGGCCGCCAGCCTCGCCGTCCCGGCCGTCGTGGCCTGCGTGCAGGTCGTGCAGCGCGGCGGGTTCACCGGCACCGCCCGCATCAACGGGACCTTCGTCCACCCCAACTCGTTCGCCTCGTACCTGGTCATCCTGGGGCTGGCGGCTCTCGCGCTGTCCCCGCACCTGGCGGGCCGCGAGCGGACGGCGGCCCGCGCGACCGCCGTGGTGTCGCTGCCGCTGCTGGTGCTCACCTCCGGCCGGGCCGCCTGGCTGGCCTTTCTCGTCGGCGTGCTCGTCATCGGAGCGGTGCAGAGCAAGCGGCTGATCGCCGGCTGCCTGCTCGGCGTCGTGCTCGCCGTGAGCGTCGTTCCCGGGGTGACGGACCGCTTCGCCGATCTCGGCCAGGAGCGCCAGGTCGGGCGGGGCGATCCCAACTCGCTCGCCTTCCGCTTCCGCTACTGGCAGGCGATCGCGCCGATGGCCAACAGCACGCCCATCGTCGGCATCGGCCCCGACATGGTCGAGCGGAGCAGGCCGGAGAAGCTGCAGCCCCACAACACGTTCCTGCAGGCGTACGTGGAGACGAGCGCCGTCGGCCTGCTGGCCCTGCTCGGTGTCGTGTGGGGCTTCGCCAAGGTCCTGCGCGCCGCGCTCCGGAGGGGCCTGGGCCGGCCGG
>JAOPWI010000054.1 GCA_025965755.1 Frankiales bacterium
TGACGTCGTAGCCCTCTGCCCGAAGCAGCCGGAGCAGCGCCCACATGCGCACCGAACCTGAGTCGCGGTCGTAAGTCGGGACGTGGTGGTCGATGACCAGCACCCGGCCCCGGCGACCGCGAGACCGGGCGAGCCGCACCAGGGCGGCGTCGTGCGGATGCTGGTCGGCCAGGGCGCCGGCCCAGCGGTCGAGGAACTTTTCCCGGTTGATGGCCTGGTAGCGCTTGATGCCGGTACCGCCGACGTCGGTGCCGTGGCTGATGCCTTCGTGATGCACCACGACGCTGGCCGGCTGGTACACGACCTTGTAACCCCGCTCGCGTGCCGCGAAGCAGAGGTCGGTGTCCTCGTAGTACGCCGGCGCGTAGCGCTCGTCGAGCCCGCCGCCCAGCGCCTCGAGCAGCGAGGTGCGGACCAGGAGGGCCGCGCCGGAGCAGTAGTCGACCTCGCGCACGAAGCCGTACGCCGGGTCGTCGGGGTCGCCCAGGCGGCCGTAGTTCCAGCCGTCGCCGTCGCTCCAGATGATGCCGCCGGCCTCCTGCAGGCGGCCGTCGCCGTAGACGAGCTTGGCGCCGACCACACCGACGAGGGGGTCCTGCTCCGCGGTGCCGACAAGCGCGTCGAGCCAGCCGGGTTCGGGCTCGGTGTCGTTGTTGAGCAGCAGGACGTAGCGCCCGCGGGCGGCCCGGATGCCGGCGTTGCAGGCCTTGACGAAGCCGACGTTCTCCTCGAGCACCACCGTGCGCACGCCGGCGACCGCCCGCAGCCGCTCGACGGTGTCGTCGGGTGACTCGTCGTCGACGACGATCACCTCGTACGCGACCTCCGGCAGGTCGAGCGCGAGGGCGGCCAGGCAGCGGGCGGTGTAGTCCCACTTACCGTGCACCGGGTTCAGGATCGACACGACCGGCTCGTCGCTGGTGAGCAGCCGGGTGGGCGCCTCGACCGGCGCCAGCTCGGGCGTCCGGCGGGTCAGCAGCTGGGCACGTCGGGCCGCCCCGTGGACCACCCGGACGTAGCGCTGGCGGCGCTCGGAGCCTGGCGGCACGACGGCGTCCAGGGTGCGCTGGTACTTCTTCACCAGACGCATACCCAGCGAGCTGCGCAGCTCGTCGAGCTCGGCGCGAGCCTGCAGAGCCTGCCGCTCGGCCTGCCGCCGGACGGCGTAGGCGTCGCGCGCCTCGGTGAGGGTCTCGCGCAGCTCCGTGCGCAGCTGCTCCAGCGCGGCCGCGTGGCGCTGCTGTTCGGCGTCGCGGTCCGCCACGACGGCGGCGTGCTGTTCGCGCAGCCGGTTGAGCAGGTCGTCGCGCTCGTGCACTGCCCGCTGGGTGTCGCGCACCAGCGAGAGGTCGGGGTCGACGAGCACCGACTGCGCCGGCAGCTCGGGCAGCTCGGACGCGGAGGCAGCGGCGAGGTAGTAGGTCGGCGCGTAGGTGTCCCGGGGCGTCCAGCTCCCACCCTCGCGCTCCAGCGCGAACACGAGCGCGCCGCCGGGCTGGTCGGCGTCCACCGGCTGGACGAGCGAACCAACGGCCACCGCCTGTCCCCAGTAGCGGACGTGCGGGAAGTGGGCGTCCAGCAGCTCGCGGAACTCCTCGAGCGAGAGCTCCTTCACGTGGTGCGGGTTGTGCTGGTGCAGGTGCTCCGTATAGATCAGCCGGTCCGGCGTCGACGTGAGGAACACGCCGTCCTCGGCCAGCACCCGGCGCACGCCGCGGACGAGCTCGTCGTGCTCGACCACGTGCTCGAGCGCCTCGAAGCAGGTGACCACGTCGAAGCTGCCGTCCTCGAACCGGCTGAGGTCGAGCATCGAGCCCTCGGCGTAGGTCAGGCCGTCGGCTCCGTAGGTGGCGCTGCTGTGAGCGACGCTGGCCGGGTCGATCTCCAGCCCGACGACCTGCGCGGCGGTCCGGGCGAGCAGCGCCGAGCCGTAGCCCTCGCCGCTGGCCAGGTCGAGCACCCGCTTGTCCGTGACGAGCGGACGGGCCAGCAGGTAGCGGTGGTAGTGCTCGTAGACGACCTGCAGGTCACCCGTCCACGGGACGCAGCGCTCACCGGTCCACTCGATCAGCCGGTCGACCGCGGGCTCGTGCTGCTCTGGGGCCACCACGCCAAGCCTAGCGGGGAGCGAGGTCCCCGAGAACCGACAACAGGGCCGCGGCGGCCCGCTCGCGGGAGTACTCGTCGAGCACGCGCTCCCGGCCGGCCGCTCGCAGGGACTCCCACAGCGCGTCGTCGCGGTGCAGCCGGACGACCGCGTCGGCCAGCGCCCTCGGGTCGTCACCGACGAGGACGTGCTCGCCGTCGAGCAGTCCCATGCCCTCGACGGCAGTGCTGGTGCCAGCGACGGGCAGGCCGTGGCGCAGCGCGTCCCCGACCTTGCCCTTGACCCCGGCGCCATAGCGCAGCGGCGCGACGCTGACCCGGGCCGCTGCGTAGACGGGCTCCAGGTCGGGGACCCAGCCGAGCACCTCGACGTGGGGACCGGCCAGCGCCTGCAGGGTCTCCGGCGGGCCGCTGCCGGCCAGCCGCAGGACGACGTCGGGCAGCTCCTCGACGACCATGGGCAGCACCGACTCGACGAACCAGCGGACGCCGTCGAGGTTCGGCGGGTGCAGGCAGCTGCCGACGAACAGCAGACCGGCCCGGCCTTCGGGACCGCCGCCCTGCGGGGCAGGAGGCTCGACGTTGGACACCACGGCCACCCGGGCCTGCGGCAGCTCGCGGGCCAGCAGGTCGCGCTCTACCGGTGACACGACGAGCGAGGCGTCGGCCTGGCGCAGGACGGCCAGCTCGCGCTCGCGCACCTTCTGCGCACCGCGGGTGCCGGCACCGGTCAGGGCCGCCTCGCGCTCGCTGCGCAGGAAGTGCAGGTCGACGGTGTCGAAGACCGTGCGCACGCCGGGGATGCGCCGCCGCACGAGCGGCAGCCAGCGCTCGGCGACGTGCAGCCGGCTCAGGACGGCGACCTCGATGCCCTCACCCAGCGCGTCGAGCGCCGCCGCGGTGGGACCGGCCAGCACCTCGACACCGGCCTCGCGCAGGTCGGACGTGTAGGGCTCGAGCGCGGCGCCGTTGTCCGGCACCAGCGTCACGGCCCAGCCGGCCTCGACCAGCAGCCCCAGCAGCTCGCGCATGCGCCGCGAGCCCGAGTCGCGGTCCGGCATCGGGACGCCGTGGTCGACCACCAGCAGCCGGCGCGGACTGCCGTGCACCCGGGCCGTCGACACGCGCGCGGGGTCGTAGGGCGGCTGCGTGGCCAGCTCGGCCGCCCACTTGTCCCGGAAGACCTGCCGGTTGACCTCCTGGTAGGCCTTGACGCCGCTGCGCTCGTCGGTGCCGTGCGAGCCGCCCTCGTCGTGGACCACGACGGCAGCCGGCTCGTACAGCACCCGGAAGCCCGCTGCCCGGGCGGCGAAGCCGAGGTCGGTGTCCTCGAAGTACGCCGGGACGAAGCGCTCGTCGAAGCCGCCCAGCTGCTCCAGCAGCGACCGGCGGGCCAGCAGGACGGCGCCGGTCACGTAGTCGACCTCGCGCCGGTGCAGGACGCGCGGGTCCTCGGGCGACCAGCGGCGGCCGTAGTTCCACGGCGTGCCGTCGGAGAAGACGATCCCCCCGGCGTCCTGCAGCGTGCCGTCACCGTTGAGCAGCCGGGCCCCGACGACGCCGATGTCGGGGGCGCTTCGGGCCGCGCGCACCAGCGCGTCGAGCCACCCTTGCTGCACCTCGGTGTCGTTGTTGAGCAACAGCACCCACTCGCCGCGGGCCTGCGCGATGCCGGCGTTGCAGGCCCGAAGGAAGCCGACGTTCTCGTCCAGGGCGTGCACGCGCACCCCGGCGACGTCGGCCAGCCGGGCCCGGGTGTCGTCGGGGGACGCGTCGTCGACGACCACCACCTCGTACGACGTGAGCGCGTAGGTGCTCGCCAGCGAGCGCAGGCAGGCGGCCGTGAGGTCCCACCTGCCGTGCACCGGGATGACGATGCTGACGACGGGCCGGTCGCTGGTGGGCACCGAGTCCGGCGCGGGACCGCCGGCGGTGACCCGGACGGCGCTCGTGCGCAGCGACTGGCTGCGGTCCATGCCGAGCGCCCGGCGGGCGCCCCGGGCGACCAGGTGGCGCCGGGTGCTGCCGAGCGGCAGCGCCCTGTCGACCGCGCGCCCGAGGGCGGAGGCGAACCGGAAGGTCGCGGCGCCCTGGTACATCGCCAGCTCGGCGGTGCGGTCCCGCAGCGCCTGCTCGGTCTCCTGCAGGCGCTGCACGAGCGCGGCGACGCGCGGGTCGTCCTCGGGCTCGAGAGGTCCGCTCATCGGCAGGACAGTAGCGACGCACCGGCCAGTAGCGTTCCGGCGCATGGCCGTCTCCGTGCAGGTGCTGCTGCCGGTGTTCGACGGCGAGCGCCACCTGGCCGAGCTGGTCGACAGCCTGGGCCGGCAGGAGCACCGCCCGACGAGCCTGCTGGTGCGCGACGACGGCTCGAGCGACCGCGGCCTGGACGTCCTGCGCGAGGCGGCGGCGCGCTGCAACCTGCCGCTGCGGCTGCTGCCGCCGGGGCCACGACTGGGCCCGTTCCGGTCGTTCCTGCAGCTGCTGGCCGAGGCCGACCCGGACGTCGACCTGGTCGCGTTCGCCGACCAGGACGACGTCTGGCTGCCGGACAAGCTGGCCCGCGCTGTCCGCGCTCTCGACGGGGTGCCGTCGCCGGCCTGCTACGGCTCGTCGGTGCAGGTGACCGACGCCCGCCTCCGCCCGCTGAGCCGCACGGCGGGCCCGCCCGGGGGCCCGTCGTTCCTGCACGCGCTGGTGGAGGCGATCGCGCCGGTCAGCACCGTGGTGCTGCCGCAGGCGACGCGCCGGCTGCTGCTGCAGCGCCTGCCGGACGCCCACGTCTACCCCGACCTGTGGTGCTACCAGGTCTGCGTGGCCCTCGGCCGCTTCCTCTACGACCCGGAGCCGTCGCTGCTCTACCGCCAGCACGACAGCAACGCGCTCGGCCTGGCCACCACGACGTGGGGACGGTGGACCGGCCGGCTGCGTCGCGCCGTGAAGGACGTGCCCGGCCTCGGCACCCTGCACTGGGGGCAGCTGGCCGAGCTCGACCGGCTCTACGACGACCTGCTCTCCCCGGACCAGCGACGGGCCCTCGCGGCGCTCCTGGACACCCGCAGGTCCTGGCGGGCCAGCGCGGCGTACGCCCTGCGCGGCCCGGTCGTGCGCCGCACCGCCGCCGACGCGCTGGC
>JAOPWI010000056.1 GCA_025965755.1 Frankiales bacterium
GGCCGTCCCCGTGCAGGCGGCCGCCGCCGCCGCGACGTCCGCCCCGGGCACGCCGGTGCAGGCGGCTGCTGCCGCCGACGAGCGCACCGTCGCCCAGGTGCGGCCCGCCCTCACCGAGCTGGCCCGCGGCCTGAAGTCCGAGGGCGGGCAGGCCAGCCTGCTGATCCGCCTCGACCCGCCGGACCTCGGCCCGGTGCTCGTCCGCCTGACGGTGACCGACAACCGGGTCGACGTGCAGCTGCGCGCCCCCGAGATCGCGGCGACCGCCGGGCTCGCCGGAGCCTCCGCCGACGTGCAGCGGGTGCTCGCCGAGCACGGCCTGGACCTGTCCTCGTTCGACGTCCGCCAGGGCGAGCTCGCCGGTGGCGGCACCGGCTCGTCCCGCCAGCAGGAGCAGGACGCCCGGCAGGCACCCGGACGGGGGACTTCAGGTCAGCAGTCAGCTGCCGATGCAGGGACCGGGACCAACGGGTCCCGCGTCACGGACGACGCCACCGCCGCGGGAGACCCCGCGTCGGACACCTGGCTGTAGCCCGAGGAGCACCGTGACGACTCCCGTCGGCGCCGCAAGCGCCACGCCCCCTGCCCTGCCCGGAGCCACCGCCCCCAAGGGCGAGGGCCTGGGGCAGGACGCGTTCATGAAGCTGCTCGTCGCGCAGCTGAAGTACCAGAACCCCATGGCGCCGGCCGACGGCCAGCAGTACATGACCCAGATGGCGACGTTCGCCCAGGTCGAGAAGCTCGGCCAGCTGGTGACCGCGCAGGCCGACCTCGCGGTCTGGCAGAAGCGGCTGTCGGCCGAGGGCATGGTCGGCAGGCAGGTCAGCGGGACGTCCTCGAGCGACGAGGGCGCGGTGCCGATGACCGGGGTCGTGACCGGCGTCCGCTTCGACAAGAACGGGCCCGTCCTGGAGCTGTCCGGCGGTCGCACGCTGACCGTCGACCAGGTCGAGAAGGTCACCACGGCTCCGGCCCCGGCCACCCCCGGCACGACGGCGTCCTCCGCCGCCTGATCCCCCGCACGCCCACGCGCCAGGACGGCGCGCGTCTCCCCCCTGCCACGGACGGCCTCTCCATCCCCGGAAGAGGATCACTGCCATGATGCGCTCGATGTTCGCCGGAGTCTCCGGCATGCGCTCGCACCAGTCGATGATGGACGTCATCGGCGACAACATCGCGAACGTCAACAGCACGGGCTTCAAGGCCAGCCGCGTGGTGTTCCAGGACACGCTCAACCAGGTCATGCGCGAGGGCAACGCGGCCACCGACGAGGTCGGCGGCGTCAACCCGTCGCAGGTCGGCCTGGGCGTGAAGCTCAACGCCATCGACGCCGTCATCACCCAGGGCGCCATCACCAGCACCGGCCGTCCCTCCGACGTCGCGGTCCAGGGCACCGGCTACTTCGTCGTCAAGATGGCGAACTCGCCGGACCCGGTGTACACCCGCTCCGGCTCGTTCACGCTCGACGCGGAGAGCCACCTGGTCGACCCGGCCGGCGGCATCCTGCTGGCCGAGGACGGCAGCGCGATCACCCTGCCGGAGAACATCCGCGCCTACACCATCGGCGCCGACGGCATGATCATCGCCGTCAACCAGGACGGCTCGGCTGCCGAGCCCGTAGGCCCGATCGGCCTGGCCACCTTCGAGAACCCGGCCGGCCTGATCAAGATCGGCGACGGCCACCTGCGCCAGGGCGTCGCCTCCGGCGAGCCCATCGTGGTGGCTCCGGGCCAGGCCGGCGGCACGCTGGTCGCCGGCGCGCTCGAGATGTCGAACGTCGACCTCGCGCAGGAGTTCACCAACATGATGATCGCTCAGCGTGGTTTCCAGGCGAACTCCAAGGTCATCTCCACGGCGGACGAGCTGCTGAGCGAGCTGGTCAACCTCAAGCGGTAGGCACGACGGAGGCAGCACAGGAGGGGCGGTCGCCACGGCGACCGCCCCTTCGGCGTTGCCGCACCGTTCACCCGTGCGCGTGGCGGTCACTCTCTGTGCTCAACCCGGGCGCTCCGGCGCCGAAGTAGTACAGGCACCGGCAGGACGCCGGCGCCGGCCACGTGCCGTTCCCTCAGGAGGAGGGCTCCCCGGTGATCCGTCTCACGCGCCTCAACGGCAGCGAGATGTACCTCAACGCGGACCTGATCGCCACGGTCGAGTCGCACCACGACACCGTGCTGACCCTGGTCGACGGCAAGACGTACGTCGTCAGCAACACGGCCGACGAGGTCGTCGACGCGATCACCGCGTACCGGGCCACCGTCATCGCCACCGCGGAGCGCCTGATGGATGCCGACGTCGACGCCGACGAGAACGAGGAGCAGCCCCCGGGCCGCCTGCTCGTGCTGCGTCCCGGCGGGAACGGCAGCTGCTGACATGGAGCTCGCCACCCCGGTCGGGATCGTTCTGGCCGTCATCGCCATCGCCGTCGCCTTCGTCATGGAGGGCGGCAGCCCGATGGTGGCCTTCTCCAACCCGGCCGCCATCCTCATCATCATCGGCGGCACGGTCGGCGTCGGCCTCGCCAGCAACAAGATGAGCGACGTGGGCGCCGGCACGAAGGCCACGCTCAAGATGCTCAAGCCCGGCAAGAAGGTGGACAGCGCCGAGGTCGTCAACGAGCTCATGCAGTACGCCGACATCGCCCGCAAGGACGGCCTGCTCGCGCTCGAGGAGAAGGCCAAGGCCGTCGAGGACCCGTTCCTCAAGCGCGGCCTGGAGCTGGTCGTCGACGGCACCGACTCCGACGAGGTCGCCGAGGTGCTGGAGGCCGACATCCGGGCCATGCGTGACCGCCACAAGATCGCGGCCAAGTTCCACATGGACTGCGCGACGTACGCCCCGGCCATCGGCATCGTCGGCTGCGTCCTCGGCCTCACCCTCGCGCTCGGTCACATGGACGACCCGAGCGCGATGGGCCACGCCATCTCGGCGGCCTTCATCGCGACGCTGTGGGGCATCGGGATCGCCAACATGTTCTTCATGCCGATCAGCAACAAGATGAAGCGGGTCTCGTCGGCGGAGGTCCACCACCGCCAGATGATCGTCGAGGGCATCCTGGCCATCCAGGCCGGCGTGAGCCCGCGCGCGGTCGGCGAGAAGCTCAAGAGCCACCTGTCCCCGAAGATCCGCGACACCGTGGGCGAGAAGAAGGCCGCGTGATGCGGGCGGGCCCGCGATGAGCCGGATGAGCCGGATGCGCCGGCAGGACGACGGCGACCACGAGGAGCACCCCAGCGAGGCCTGGCTCATCGCCCTGGCCGACATGATGACCCTGCTCATGGTGACGTTCTTGATGATGTTCGCCATCTCGAACATGGACCTCGAGAAGTTCAAGGTCTTTCAGGAGGCGTTCGCCGACGGCACCGGGGCCGCGCTGCCGGCGCTGCCCGGCAACGGCCTGCCGGCGGAGGGGATCGTCTCCGGCGTGGTCACGATCCCCGCGGCGGCGCCCACCCCGAGCCCCACCAAGGTTCCGAACAAGAACGTGCTCGACAAGGCGGCGCTCAGGAAGCTGCAGGAGGAGATCACCAAGGCGCTGGCCAAGGCCGGCCTGGCGGACCGCGTCGAGGCGACGATCACCAGCCGCGGGCTGGTGGTCTACGTGACCAGCGCGGTGCTGTTCCGGTCCGGCGAGGCCGACGTCACCGAGCCGGGCAAGCTGCTGCTCGACGGGCTCGGCCCCATCCTGTCGAGAATCGGCAACGACCTCGTGGTCGAGGGCCACACCGACGCCCGCCCGATCTCGAGCGAGCGGTTCGCCAGCAACTGGGAGCTGTCGGGGGCCCGCGCGGCCGCCGTGGCCCGCCGGCTCATGGACTCGGCCGGCGTCAGCCACGACCGCGTCAGCATCGGTGGCTACGCCGACACCCGTCCACGCCAGGACGCGGCCACCGAGGAGGCGTACGCCACGAACCGCCGGGTCGAGATCGTCGTCGAGTCGCCCCGGTGAGCCAGGCACCCGAGGTCATGCCGGCATAGCCCATACGGGCCAGGTCGGCATGACCCGTATGGGCACTGCCCGGAATGGCCCGTCCGTCACCCCCGGCGTCCCTTCACCGCAGCGGCCGGCCCGACGATGCACTGGCGTGGCCACCCCCGAGATCTTCGACTTCCGGGAGCCGCTGCCGATGCCGCCGGCGGCCGCCCGGCTGGTCGCCGGGCTGCGTGACGCCGCGCCGCGCGTCGGCCTCGTGCTGGGCCTCGCGGCCGGCCGCACCGTCCCGGTCGCCTGCCCGGGCGTGCGCCGGGTGGCCCTCGCGGAGATCGCCTCGCCGGCCGCCGTGTGGGTGCCCCTGGCCTGCGGGCTCCCCGAGCCCGGCCTGCTGCTCGTCTCCGCCGACGCCGCCGTGGCGCTCGCGGACCTGCTCATGGGCGGCCAGGGGGAGACCGAGGCGCGCCCGACCACCGCGCTGGAGCAGCGCCTGCTGGTCCGCCACCTCGTGCCCGCACTCCGCCCGCTGACCGACGCCCTCGAGGCGCAGGGCGTCACCGAGCTGGCCGCCGGCCCCGTCAGCGACGACCCGCTCCCCCAGGGCGGGGGCGAGGTCGTGGCCATCACCCTGGACATCACGGTCGTGGGCGGCACCGTGCGCGCCACCCTGTGCCTGCCCGCGAAGGGCCTGCTGCCCGCCGAGCCCGAGCCGCACGCCAGCCCGCCGGTCGACACCGAGGCACACGTCCTGCGCGAGGTTCCGCTGGACATCTCGCTGCGCCTGCCGGCCACCACCGTCATGGCCGAGGACGTCGACGAGCTCGCCGTCGGCGACGTCATCCGGCTGGACACGCGGGGCCCCCTGCAGCTGCACGGGATCCTCGACGGCCCCGGCAGCAACCCCCTGACCGTCCTGACCGCCGCACTGGGACGCCGTGGCCGCCGCCGCGCCGTCGTGGTCCACGACCTGCTGGGGAGCCTCTAGATGTCCCTGCCCGACGAGTTCGCCGACGCCTTCCCGGGAGCCTTCGCCGGCGTGGTGACCGAGCCCGCGCCGGAGGTGCCCGCGGCGCCGGCCGCCCCCCAGCCGGTGTTCCAGGACATCCCGCCGACGGTCACGGCGTCCGCGCCGTCCGCGCCGGCAGCGCCGCCCGTCGCCACCGGCCTGACGGCCACCGAGCCGGTGCTCGCGCCCGGCAGGGTGCCCGCCCCCCGCGTGCCGCAGATGGGGCCGGAGGCGACCGACCTGCCGCCGCTGGACCACCCGGACCTGCCGGACCTGGGCCACGGCACCGACCCGGTCGCCACCCGTGACCTGCGGCTGCTGTCCGAGGTCCAGGTGGAGCTGGCCGTCGAGCTCGGCCGGGTCAAGCTGCCCCTGCGCGACCTGCTGGCCCTCGGCCCGGGCGCCGTGCTGGAGCTGGACCGCCCGGCCGACGCCCCGGTCGACGTGCTGGTCAACGGCTGCCTCGTGGCCCGCGGCGAGGTCGTCGTCATCGACGGCGAGTTCGGCGTGCGCGTCACCGCGGTCATCCAGCGCTGATGGACGGTCTCAGCCTGCTGGCCCGGGTGCTGTGCGTCTTCGCGCTGCTCGGGCTCGTGCTGTGGGCGCTGCGCCGCACCGACGGCCGGCGCACCGGCGCGAAGCGCACCGCGGACGTGCAGGTCCTCGGCTCCGCCCGGCTCGGCAAGGGCGCCGCGCTCACGGTCGTGCGGGTCGGCGGCGCGGAGTACGTCCTCGGCGTGACGGAGCAGTCCGTCACCCTGCTGGCCCCCGGCCCGGCGGCCCCCGCGCAGGCGCCCGCGCAGGAGCCGGTCGCCGCACCGGCCGCCGTCCCGCTGGCCGCCCGTGCGGACCTGCGCAGGACCGTCACCGACCAGCTGAGGGGCCGCCGCCCCGCGGCTCGGGAGGGCGCCACCGCGCCCACGACCGCGGCCTTCCTGCGCGACGCCTACCGCGTCGCCCGGGGCCGGCACGCCGAGAGCACCGACCTGTCCCCTGCCGCCGTCGCCAGCGCGCTGGCCGGTGTCCGCGGCGACGAGCCCGGCGCAACTCCCTCGACCGAAACGCTGCAGCCGGCCGCCTCGCCCGCCGAAGCACAGGGCACACGCAGCCAGCCGGCTGCCCGCGCCGCGGACGGATCCGCAGCGCGCACCGCCAGCTCACGCCACGCCGGACGGCGTGCCGTGGCCCGCACGGACGCTCTGCGCGACGAGGAGCACCCGTGGACCCGCGCGTGCCGGCCGGCCTTCCGCACTCCTGCGGACGGGGCCGAGCTGCTCTGAGCGCGAGCGGCCGGCTGCTGGCCGGTCTGGTGCTGCTGCTCCTTCCGCTGCTCGTCCTCACGGCCCCCGCCGCCAGCGCCGCCCCGGCCCCCG
>JAOPWI010000076.1 GCA_025965755.1 Frankiales bacterium
GCGGCCGGCACCGACCCGCGCCGCGTCTACGCCAGCAGCCCGACCGACGTCTGGCGCTCGGACGACGGCGGCTCGACCTTCCGCGCGCTGCCGCGACCGTGGACGTCGCCGGCCGTCTCCACCCGGCTGACCGTCGACCCGACCGACCCGGACGTCGTGCACCTGGCCCGCTGGCGGGCCCCCGACGGCGGGCTGCTGCGCTTCGACGGCACCCGCTGGGCGCGGCTGAGCGCCGACCCGCTGGCGTACGACGTGGCCGTGGACCCGGCCGATCCGCAGCGGCTGGTCCTGGCCCGCAACGACCATCCGTACCACGACGTGGCCCGCGGCGGCGTCCGCCTGTCGACCGACGGCGGGCGCACGTTCCGGGACCTCGGCGCGGAGCTGCCGATGCAGCGCGCCTCGGCGGTGGCGTTCGACCCGCACACGCCGGGGCGCGTGGTCGTCGGGTTGTACGGCGGCGGCTTCTGGAGCCGGCAGCTGCCGGCCGGTCAGGCCGCCACGCGGGTGGCCCCGATCTCGGTCAGCTCGGCGAGCAGCCGCTTCGCGAGATAGGCGTGGCCGGCGCCGTTGGGATGGGTTCCGTCGTCGATGAAGTAGCTGGGGCTGTTGGACGCCGTCACCCAGCCGTCGCCGACCGGATCCACGTAGTCGACGCCGGCGTTCAGGCTGGCCAGCGCCAGCGCGGCCGACAGCGGGCGCAGGTCCGGGTTGTTCTGGTACGCGCTGACCGGGCCGAACAGGACGATCCGGGCCTGCGGCCAGGCGGCCCTGACCAGCCCGACCTGGGCCTCGACCGCCGCGGTGAGCTGCGGCCGGGGCGACCGGTAGTCGTTGAGGCCGCCCTGGAGCACCACGAGCGTGGGGGCCGGCCCGCCGGCCGCTCCGCGGGCCTCGATCCGCGCCCGGTAGGTGCGGTCGCGGCCGTCCGGGCCCGGCCAGAGAAAGCCGGTGCTCCCGACTCCGTCGATCTCGGCCGGCCAGCCGAGGGACGCGGCCAGCAGCTGGGCGTAGCCACGGTCGCCCGGTGCGGCGTAGCCCTGGGTGAACGAGTCACCGATGACCAGCAGGCGTCCCACCGGCTTGGTGCTCGGCGACGGGCTGGGCGACGGGCTGGACGACGGGCTGGACGACGGAGCCGCCACCCTGTCGGGCGCCGCGCCGCAGGCGGTCAGCAGCAGCAGGAGCAGCAGCAGCAGAGCACCGCGCCCGGTCGCAACGGGACGGGTGGTGCGCGGCGCGCTCACGGCGTTCGCTCCTCGGGACAGCTGGGACGGGGGACACGCCGGCCGGCCCCGCCGGCAGGAGCAGCCGCGGAAGCGCTCTCCCTAGAGTAGACGCGTGCCGGGCCCTGGGACGACCGCTCCTGCTGCCCGGCAGCACCTGGCGTGAGCCCCGGCAGGCGTTCTGCGCCGCACGCGGCGACCCGGTTCCGGCTGCCCGGCCTGGGCGCGCTGCTGCGCCGGGACGCGGTGCAGAGCGCGGTCCTGGGCATGGGCCTGTACGCGCTCAGCCTGCTGACCGGCCCGCTGCAGGCCCAGGCTCTCGGAGCTGCCGGCCGCGGCGAGCTGGCGGCCGTCCTGGTGCCCACCCAGCTGTTCACCTGGCTGCTCGGCTTCGGCCTGCCGATCGCGGCCACCTACTACCGCCGGCAGTTCGGGGACCGCGACCTGCTGTCCGGCTGCTGGTTCTTCGCCCTGGTCGCCGGCCTGCCCGCCATCGCCCTGCTGTGGCCGCTCGTGCCGCTCTACCTCGACGCGCACGACCCGCTGACGGTCGGCTGGTTCCGCGCCTACCTGCTCACGGCCGTGGTCGCGGTGCCGGTCGCCGTGAGCGTGCAGCTGCTCAGGCTGGACGCCCGCCTCGGCCTGTCCAACGCCCTGCGCGCGCTGCCGGTGGTGCTCAACACCCTCGCGGTGGTCGTCCTGGCCCTGCTCGACCGGCTCACCCTGACCACCGCGCTGGCGGCCGGGCTCGTGCCGATCGTCGTGTCGCAGCTGGTCGGCATCGCCGTGACCCGCGGGCTGGCCTGGCCGCGGTTGCCGGCCGGCTGGCGGGCCACCCTGCTCGTCTACGGGGCCAAGGTCACCACCGGGACCCTCGCCGGCCAGCTGCTGGCCCGGCTGGACCAGCTGCTGCTCGTCGGCCTCGTGCCGTCCCGCGAGCTGGGGCTGTACGCCGTGGCGGTCACCATGGCGGGGCTGTCCCAGGCCGGCGCCCAGGGCATCGGCCTGGCGCTGCTCACCCGCCTGAGCACGGCGCCCGACCCGTCCTTCGCCCGCCGCGCCCGGCTTCTCACGCTGGCCATGTCGTGCACGATCGCGCTGGCCACCGCGGTGGCGGCGCCGTACGTCCTGCCGCTGCTGTTCGGCGCCGAGTTCGACGACGCGGTGCTCCTGCTGTGGCTGCTGCTGCCCGGAGCGGTCCTCGGCGACCTGGCCACCGTGCGCTCGCAGGAGTTCTACGTCGTGGGACGGCCGCAGGTGCCCTCGATCGCGCTGGCGATCGCCGCGGCGGCCACCGTCGTCAGCCTGCTGCTGACGGTCGGCGCCTGGGGCGCGACGGCGGCGGCGATCACCACCTCGCTCTGCCAGGGGCTGTACCTGCTGGTGCTGACGGTCGCGGCCCGCCGCCGCCCCCCGTCGCCGTCCGGCGCTGCTCCGGACGGCGGCAGCGCGCTGCTGCAGACGGCGGAGCGCACCGACCGGACCTGACCGTCCACTCGGCCCTGCCTTATCACCCAAACAGGTGCATCACGCAGCGTGCGAGGCGTCGACACACCGGGCATGCCCCGTCTGTCTGTGCCCCGCCTTGTCGCCACCCTGACCCTGGCCGCCGTCGCGATCGCCGTCCCGGGCGCACCCCCGGCGCTCGCGGACACCGCAGCGTCCAGCAGCCCGGCGCCGTCGTGGCAGCCGCTGCGCGAGCCCGGCGTCGGAGGCGCGGTCACCGCCCTCAGCATCAGCCCGCGTCAGGCCTCCCGCATCCTGGTCGGCGGCGACATGCTGGGCATCGGCGTCTCGCAGGACGGCGGTGCGAGCTGGCAGCCCGGCTTCGGGCTCGACTCCTACGAGGTCGCCGGCTTCACCTGGGACCCGAGCGATGCCGACCGCGTGTGGGCGTCGACCATGAGCGGGCCGTACCTGTCGCAGGACGGCGGCCACACCTGGGCGCCTCGCCGGCAGGGCCTGCCGGCCGTCGCCGACTGGGCCTACAGCGCGCCCATCCAGCAGATCGTCTTCGACCCCGCCGACGAGCGGCACCTGTACGCCTTCTCCGGCTCGCTGCGCGGCTGGTCGGCGCCGGGCACTCCCCCGTGGGGCACGGTCTGGGAGTCGCGCGACGACGGCGCCTCGTGGACGACGCTGTCGCGCCTGCCTGGCCAGGCACCGGTGCAGAGCGTCGTCGCGCTCGCCGGCGACGACCTGCTGGCCGCCGGCCGCTCCGCCGGCCTGTTCCGCTCCCCGGACGGCGGTCGCAGCTGGGCCGCGGTGCCCGGCTCCACCGCCTGGGACGTGCGCGAGCTCGTCGCGGACCCGGCTGCACCGCAGAACGTGTGGCTGTCCACCGGCTCGGACCCGACCACCGAGGCGGCGCCGGTCGGTGGTGTCCTGCGCAGCACCGACGGCGGCCGGACCTGGACCGCGAGCACGAACGGCCTGTCCCAGGCCATCCACGCCGACGCGAACCTGCGCTCCCGCTTCGGCGGGCTGCACCGCTCCACCACGGGCCGGCTCTACGTCTCGGACAACAGCTGGTCGGTCGCCGCGGTGTACGCCTCCGACGACGACGGCCGCACGTGGACCAAGCTGGTCGACAACGCCAGCCGCCCGACGTCGGCCTACAACTCGGGCCTCGGCATGGCCGCGATCTCCAGCTCTGCCGACGGCCGTTCCGTCATCGCCGGCAACCAGGAGTCGCTGTTCAGCTCGACCGACGCGGGCCGCACCTGGCGGGACAGCTCGATCGAGGAGGTCTCCCCCGGCTTCACCCGCGGTCGCGGCTACTCGGGCCTGGTCAGCAGCAGCGTCCGCTTCAACCCCTCCGTCGCCGGCGACGTGAGCCTCACGGCGATGGACGGCGGCAACGTCATCCAGAGCGTGGACGGCGGCTCGTCGTGGCGCCGGAGCATGTGCGCGTGGGACTGCTGGTCCGGTGCGTACGACGTGCACTACGGCCCCGGAGGGACGAGCTACGCGCTGCTCGGCCAGGCGGGCATGTTCAACGGCCTGGCGCGCTCGCAGAACGGCGGCCGCACCTGGACCGTCGCCGTCGGCGCCGCGGCCGGCCTGCCCGAGCGCTGGTCGTGGGCCGGCGGCACGCCGGGCGGCGTCTGGGCGGTCGACGCCACGACCGTCGTGGCCACCGTCGGGGGCCGGGTCTACCGCTCGACCGACGGCGGAGCACGGTGGGCGCCGGTCACGAGTGGCGGCTCGGGCTTCCTGACCGGCGCGCCGTCACAGCGCTCGCGCCTGTACCTCAGCAGCACCCAGGGCCTGCAGACCTCCACCGACGGCGGGGCGACCTTCCAGCTGCTTTCCGGCGTGCCGCACGGCGGGATCGACGGGCAGCTCACCGTCAGCCCGGTCGACCCCCGCGTCGTCTACGTCCCGCAGTGGCGGTCGGGCGGCGGGGCGCTGTGGCGCTACGACGGCACGACGGCCACCCGCGTGCTGGCGGACAACACCGTCTACGCGGTCGCGGTCCAGCCGCAGAACCCCGACGTCCTCGTCGCGGTCAGCAACGACCACCCGTTCCACGACGTCGTGCGCGGCGGCGTCCAGCTGTCCACCGACGGCGGCGCCACCTGGACCAGCGTCGTCAAGGGGCTGCCGGTGCTGCGGGTCAGCGCGGCGGCCTTCGACCCCTTCGCGCCGGGACGCCTGATCATCGGGACGTACGGCCGCGGCTTCTTCACCACCGAGCTGTCGGCCGACGGCGCCGCCGCCGCGGCCGAGTCGGTTCCGGTCGCGCCCGTCCAGGGGCCGGTCGCGCCCGGGCCGGGGCCGGCCGTCCCCGTTCAGGGCCCGGCCGTCCCGGTAAC
>JAOPWI010000064.1 GCA_025965755.1 Frankiales bacterium
GAGAACCGGCAGCCCTCGACGATGGCGACCGGCGGCAGCAGCCCGGCCAGCGCGCGGCGAAGCCCTCCGGGTCCGCCTCGTACGCCAGGCGTCGCCGGACGACCTCGGCCCGCTCGATCGGGTCGCGGGTGGCGGCCACCTCGACGGTGAGGCCGAAGCGGTCGAGCAGCTGCGGGCGCAGCTCGCCCTCCTCGGGGTTCATCGTCCCCACCAGCAGGAAGCGCGCCGCGTGCCGCACCGAGACGCCCTCGCGCTCGACGTAGGACCTGCCGAGCGCCGCCGCGTCCAGCAGCAGGTCGACCAGGTGGTCGTGCAACAGGTTGACCTCGTCGACGTAGAGCACGCCGCGGTGCGCGGCGGCCAGCAACCCCGGCTGGTACGCCGAGACGCCGGTCGTGAGCGCGCGCTCCAGGTCCAGCGACCCGACCAGGCGGTCCTCGGACGCCCCGACCGGCAGCTCGACGAGCCGGGCCGGCCGGGCGTCCGCCTGCGGCGCGGCGTGCGGGCCGTCCGGGCAGGTGGGGTCCGGTGCGGCCGGATCGCAGGAGAACCGGCAGCCCTCGACGATGGCGACCGGCGGCAGCAGCCCGGCCAGCGCGCGGACGACCGTCGACTTCGCGGTGCCCTTCTCGCCCCGGACGAGGACCCCGCCGACGGCCGGCGAGACCGCGTTGACGACGAGCGCCAGACGCAGGTCGTCGAGCCCGACGACGGCGGAGAACGGGTAGTCGCTCACGGGGTGTGCCTGAGCAGGGTCATGGGGCCCTTCCTCGAGGTCCGCGCCCCGGTTGGAGGTGTCGACGGTGGGAGTGTCTGGCTTCCCTTGTCCGGGAGGACTCAGGTCACAGTGGCGGGACCGCGCCGGACTCGCACCGGCTTCCTGCCTGCCGTCGTTGGCGTGCTCACGATAGCCGTCGGCAGGTGCGCCCTAGCCTGGCGCCGTGAGCACCCCTGAGCCGCTGCCCAGCGAGCGCTCCGCCTTCGTGGCGCCACCGCCCCGCGCCGGGGGCACCGCGGTGCTGCTGCTGACCTGCCCGGATGCCCGCGGGATCGTCGCCGCGGTCGCCGAGTTCCTCTACCGGCACGGCGCCAACATCGTCGAGGTCGAGCAGCACACCGACCACTCCGACGGGCTGTTCTTTCAGCGGGTGGAGTTCGAGCTGGACGGGTTCGACCTGGCGCCCGACGAGGTGCTGCCCGCGTTCCGCGAGGTCAGCGACCGCTTCGCGATGGAGACCGAGCTGCGGCTGACCTCGGTCCGCCCGCGGATCGCCCTGCTGGCCTCCAAGCAGCCGCACTGCCTGCTGGACCTGCTCTCGCGCCACCACAGCGGCGAGCTCGACGCCGAGCTCGCGGCCGTCATCAGCAACCACCCGGACCACGCGCAGGCCAGCCGGTTCTTCGGGGTGCCCTTCCACCACGTGCCGATCGGTGCCGACGGCAAGGCGGCGCAGGAGGCCCGCGTGCTCGACCTGCTCGAGGGCGTCGACCTCGTCGTGCTGGCCCGCTACATGCAGGTGCTGTCGGCCGAGTTCGTCGGGCGCTTCCCGCACCGGATCATCAACATCCATCACAGCCTGCTGCCGGCCTTCGTGGGCGCCAAGCCCTACCACCAGGCCCACGACCGGGGCGTGAAGATCATCGGAGCCACCGCGCACTACGCGACGGCCGACCTCGACGAGGGGCCCATTCTGGCCCAGGACGTCGCCAGGGTGACCCACCGCGATTCCGTCGAGCAGTTCGTGGCCCGCGGCCGCGACCTCGAGGCGCTCGTGCTGGCACGTGCCGTGCGCCTGCACCTGGCGGCCCGCGTGCTGGTGCACCGCGGGCGCACCGTCGTGTTCGCGTGAGCGGCCGCACACCGCAACGTCACGCGGGCGCCACCGCGCGGCCCCCGCGTCGACGCGTGGAGAGGACGACCTGGACGGTGCGCTGGCCGGACGGCCACGCCGACCAGGGCAGCTGCCCCTCCCCCGTGGTGCAGCAGTGGCTGCAGCCGGGCGAGCACTACGCCGTCGCGGAGTTCGTCGACCACGCCCGCACCGCCCTGATGCTGGCCAGCAGCCGGGTGCAGCGGCTGTACGGGTTTCCCTGCCCCGTCTCGGCCGCGCAGCTGAGCCGGCTGGAGCAGGAGGCGGCGCGCTACGACCCGGAGCAGGTCGTCACCGTCCTCAGCCTGGGCTGAAGCCGGCAACTCACTCCCCCTCCAGATCGCCCTCCAGCTCCAGGAACGTCGCCTTGAGGCCCTCGATGGTCGCGCCGGCCGGGGACTCCCACAGCCCGCGGTCGGCCGCCTCGAGCAGGCGCTCGGCCACCCCGCGCAGCGCCCACGGGTTGCTCTTCTTCATGAACGCGCGGTTGGTCTCGTCGAAGACGTAGGCCGACGCGAGCTTCTCGTACATCCAGTCCTCGACGACGCCGGCGGTCGCGTCGTAGCCGAACAGGTAGTCGACGGTCGCGGCCATCTCGAACGCGCCCTTGTAGCCATGCCGCTGCATGGCCGCGATCCAGCGCGGGTTCACGACCCGGGCGCGGAAGACCCGGTGCGTCTCCTCCTGCAGCGTCCGGGTCTTCACGCTGTCGGGAACCGCGCTGTCGCCGACGTACGCCTCCGGCGACTCCCCCGTCAGCGCGCGCACCGCGGCCACCATGCCGCCGTGGTACTGGAAGTAGTCGTCGCTGTCGACGATGTCGTGCTCGCGCGTGTCCTGGTTCTTGGCCGCGACGCGGACCCGGGTGTAGACGCGCTCCATGTCCTTGCGGGCCGGCGCGCCGTCCAGCCCCCGGCCGTAGGCGTAGCCGCCCCAGACGGCGTAGACCTCGGCCAGGTCGGCGTCGGTCTTCCAGTCGCGACTGTCGATGAGCGGCAGCAGGCCGGCTCCGTACGCTCCCGGCTTGGAGCCGAAGATGCGGGCCGTGGCGCGGCGCGGGTCGGCGCCGGCCGCGAGGTCGGCCTGCACGTGCGCGCGCAGGAAGTTGTCGTCCTCCTCGGCGGCCGCGGCCAGCTGCACCGCGTCGTCGAGCATCTGCACCACGTGGGGGAACGCGTCGCGGAAGAAGCCGCTGATGCGCAGGGTCACGTCGACGCGCGGACGCCCGAGCTCCTCGCGCGGCACCAGCTCGAGGTCGGTGACGCGTCGCGAGGCCGGGTCCCAGACCGGGCGCACACCCAGCAGCCACAGCGCCTCGGCGATGTCGTCACCGGCGGTGCGCATCGCGCTGGTGCCCCAGACCACCAGACCGACGGACGCCGGGTACTCGCCGTGGTCGGCCAGATAGCGCGCCAGCAGCGAGTCGCCGAGCGCGACGCCGACCGTCCACGCGTTGCGCGACGGGATGGCCTTCGGGTCGACGGAGTAGAAGTTGCGCCCGGTCGGCAGCACGCCGACGAGTCCGCGGGTCGGCGAGCCGGACGGGCCGGCGGGCACGAAGCCCCCGGACAGGCCGTGCAGCAGGTTGTCCAGCTCGTCGGTGGTCTTGGCCAGCCGGGGCACCACCTCGGTGCAGGCGAAGCGCAGCACCGCCTGCACGTCCGGCAGGTCCGACAGCTCGTCGGCCGCGGCGGCGTCCCAGCCGCGGGCGGCCAGCCCCTCGACCAGCGCGCGGGCCATCTGCTCGAGCTGGTCGGCCTGGCGGCGGTCGTCCTCGGTCAGCCCGTGGGCCGCGCCGAGCGCCCGGCGCAGCCCCGGCAGCGCACCGCTGGTGCCGCCCCAGGTCTGCTGCGCGCGCAGCACGCCCAGCACCAGGTCGACCAGCGGCGCCTCGACCGGCGGCTGGCCGAGGATGTGCAGGCCGTCGCGGATCAGGACGTCCTTGACCTCGCACAGGTAGCCGTCCACGTGCAGGATGAACTCGTCGAACTCCTCGTCCGACGGGCTCTGCGCGACGTGCAGGTCGTGGTGCAGCTGGGCCTTCTCCACCAGGTCCCAGATCTGGCCGCGGATGGTCGGCAGCTTCGCCGGGTCCATCGCCTGCACCTGGGCGTACTCGTCCAGGAGCTGCTCGAGCTGGGCCATCTCGTCGTACGACTCGGCGCGGGCCATCGGCGGGACGAGGTGGTCGACCACGGTCGCGTGGCCGCGCCGCTTGGCCTGCGTCCCCTCGCCCGGGTCATTGACGATGAACGGGTAGAACAGCGGCAGGTCGCCGAGCACCGCGTCCGGCGCGCAGCCGGCGGAGAGCCCGAGGCCCTTGCCGGGCAGCCACTCGAGGGTGCCGTGCTTGCCCAGGTGCACCACCGCGTGGGCCCCGAACTCCTCCTCCAGCCACCGGTAGGCCGCCAGGTAGTGGTGGCTCGGCGGCAGGTCCGGGTCGTGGTAGATCGCGATCGGGTTCTCGCCGAAGCCGCGCGGCGGCTGGATGGCGAGCACGACGTTGCCGTACTGCAGCGCCGCCAGCACGATGTCGTCGCCGTCGACGTAGAGCGATCCGGGCGGCGGCCCCCAGTGCTCCAGCATCGCCTCGCGCAGCGGGGCGGGGACGGTCGCGAACCACGCCTCGTAGTCGGCCAGCGGGACACGGGCGACCG
>JAOPWI010000203.1 GCA_025965755.1 Frankiales bacterium
GGACGTCAGGACGAAGCCGTAGTCGTAGTCCCACTCGATGTCGAAGGACGACTTGAAGTCGAGCTTGACCGTCGAGCCCGCAGGCAGCGCGGACAGGCCGGGGACCGAGAAGTCCAGGTTGTGCCCGCCGCCGTCGGTGTTGCACCCGAAGTCGTTGCCGGACCCGGAGAACCAGGCGTGCGTCTTGGTCGCCTTGTCACCGGTGTCGAACTTGGCCGGGTCGAGGAGCTGCCGGCCGGGGAGCTTGGCGACGAACATCTGGGAGTTGTGCACCCTGCCGTCCGCGCCGTTGGTCAGGGTGTACGGCGTGCCGTCGGGCTGCTGCCAGGTGATCGCGCCGGTGTCCTGCTTGGAGTCGGTCCAGTTGTTGACGGTCCTGGTCGCGCCGGGCTCGAGCACCTGCGGCACCACCCAGCCGAGCTCCTGGCGGGAGAAGGCGTCCATGTTCTGCGACTTGTCGGTCGCCATCAGGTTCCAGTCGCCGTACGTCTCGCGGCTGCTGGAGGAGTAGAAGTCGGGTAGGCCGAGCGAGTGGCCGTACTCGTGGCTGATGACCGAGGCCTTCTGGATCGCGGTCTCGGGGTTCACGTTGTACGGGCCGACGCGCACGAGGACCTTGAGCGCGTCGGTGCCGGCGGTCGTCGTCATGGTCGTCCGCGTGGCGTCGGTGTACCAGAGGGGCTTGCCCTCGAGGTCCTTGAGCTGGTCCTGCGTGATGTAGCCGCGCTGGCCGGTCGTCGCGTCGGTGTAGGTGTCCTCGAGGCTGGACGAGTGCGGCCAGATGTTGTCGTAGCTGCCGGACAGCGCGTCGGGGCAGGCCACCGCGGCGAGCTGCGAGCCGCCGTTGCCGCCGCAGCCGGCGAACACCATCATGAAGAAGTCGACGACCCCGTCCTTGTCGGTGTCGAAGTCGCTGTAGTCGATGTCGGGGTCGGCGATGACCGCCGCGTCGTAGACCGCCTTGGCGGTCGGCCCGCAGCCGCCGTCGATGTCGGAGAGGTTGCCGGCGGGCAGGGAGCCCGTCGCGACCTGCGAGCCGTACTTGTCCCGGCCGTAGTACTCCGTCGTGCCCGGCAGCTGGTACTTGCCCTCCACCACGCGGTTGCCCGTCGCCGGCAGCGGCAGGCCACCGGTGGTGATGCCGGTGCAGGCGCCGGTCGGGGCCGGCGTGGTGAAGGGCTTGACCGGCTTGGTCGGCAGGTAGGCCTCGGTCTTGCCCAGCGCCGGCACGGTGCCCTTCGGGAACAGCTGCCCGTACGACATCTCCTGGAACAGGTTGAACGTCGAGCCCGGGGTCGCCGGGTCGTTGATGGCGGCCGCGAGCGCCTCGGCGGTGTTGGGCGGCGCCGGGTCGCCCGGCACCCGGCCGGCGTTGTACGTCCGGTCGGAGTACTCCACCGGAATCACCGGGAACGGGCGGTCGCCGTAGCGGGCGCTCTCGTGCTTCAGCCCCGGCGGAATGACCTTGGGACCGCGGCTGCGCGCGGTGGGCGTCGCCGCGAGGCCGGTGGCCGACGCGGTCAGGTTGCTGGCGATGTTCTTCCACACGACCTGCGGGTCCTCGGCCAGCGTGTCGGCCTGCGAGCGCACGACCAGCGTGCGGGTCTGACCGGCGGCCAGGCCGCCGACCGCCCAGGTCAGCGTGGTCGCGGAGACGGTGACCCCGGTGGTGGGCGAGCCGCTGGTGAACGCGGACCCGTCCGCCGCCCGGGCGTCCACCGTGACGCCGGCGAGCGGCGCGGTGCCGGTGTTGCTGACGAGAATCCGGGACGGGTAGGACTCGCCGGGCTTGACCCAGCCGACCGAGCTGACGAACGAGTTCTCGACCCGCAGCGGGCCCCTCGTGACCACGCTGGCGGGCTCGGCCAGGGCGGCGGGCGGGGCGCCGGCAACGGCCGGTGCGGACGGCAGCAGAGCGGCGAGCGGGGCGAGCAGGGCGGCGGCCGCCAGCAGCGTCAGGCCGGTGCGGCCCGACCGAGGTGTGGACAAGAGATCTCCTGGGCAGGGCTGACCGACCGTCACGCGACGCCGGCAGGCAGGAGTATGCGCTGGAATCGCCCGTCGCGGGGCAGCCCTTCGGCGCGGAACACGATCGGTACCTCGCGGTGACACGCGATCGCACGGAACAACCGCGCCGGCCGCAGGTTGGCCCTGGGAGACCGCCCGGCCCGTCAGCCCGCAGGAGGCACGTGACCAGCGCTGCACCGCGTGCCGCCAAGGCCGGCGTCGGGCTGCGATCCGAGCGCGGTCCGGTGCTCGGCTCGATCATGCTGACCACGGCGCTCATCGCGCTGGACAGCACGATCCTGGCCACCGCGGTGCCCAGCATCGTGCGCGACCTCGGGGGCTTCAGCCAGTTCCCCTGGCTGTTCTCGGTCTACCTGCTCGCTCAGGCCGTGACCGTCCCGATCTACGGCAAGCTCGCGGACGTGGTCGGCCGCAAGCCGGTCATGATCTTCGGCATCACGGTGTTCCTCATCGCGTCGGTGCTGTGCGGCCTGGCCTGGTCGATGCCCGCGCTGATCGTCGCCCGGGGCCTGCAGGGCATCGGCGCCGGCGCCATCCAGCCGATGGGCCTGACGATCATCGGGGACCTCTACTCGGTCGAGGAGCGGGCCCGCGTCCAGGGCTACGTCGCGTCGGTGTGGGGCATGGCGTCGGTCCTCGGCCCGGCCATCGGCGGCCTGTTCAGCGAGTACGTCTCCTGGCGCTGGATCTTCTTCGTCAACCTGCCCCTCGGCGCGATCGCGCTGCTGGCGCTGCACCGCCGCTTCCGCGAGCAGGTCGTCCGGCGCTCGCACCGGATCGACTACGCCGGCACGCTGCTGCTCACCACGAGCTGCTCGCTGCTGATCCTCGGCCTGCTCGAGGGCGGTCACGCGTGGGCCTGGCGCTCCCCGACGAGCGGAGCCGTTCTGGCGGGCGCGCTGCTCGGGATGGTCGCCTTCGTCGCGGTCGAGCGGCGGGCGGTCGAGCCCGTGCTGCCGCTGTGGGTCTTCCGCCGCCGCATCCTGGTCGCCGGCAACCTGGTCGCGCTGGGCACCGGGGCCGTGCTCATCGGCCTGTCGTCGTACGTCCCCACCTACGTCCAGGGCGTCCTGGGCAAGGGGGCGGTCGAGGCGGGGTTCGCCCTGGGCGCCCTCACGATCGGCTGGCCCATCGCGGCCGGGCTGTCGGGCCGGCTGTACCTGCGGATCGGCTTCCGGGACACGGCACTGGTGGGGATCACCTTCGTCATCGCCGGGTCGGTGCTGACGGTCCTGCTCGGCTCCGGCTCCTCCGTGTGGGTGGTGGCCGGCGGGATGTTCGTCACGGGACTCGGCATGGGGCTGACCTCGTCGCCGACCGTGGTGGCGGTGCAGTCCGTGGTCGGCTGGGAGCGCCGCGGCGTGGTGACCGGCACCAACATGTTCTGCCGGGCCATGGGCAGCGCTGTGGGCGCTGCCGTCTTCGGCGCCATCGCCAACGCCGCCCTGGCCGGCCGCTTCGCCCACCCGACCGCCGCCGTGGCCGGCCGGCTGCCCGAGGACGTCGACAGCGCCAGCCTGGCGCTGACCGGATCCGACCCCGTGGTGGTGGCGTTCGTCCGGTCGGCGCTGCTCGACGCCTCGCATCTGGTCTTCGTCGCGCTGCTGGTCGTGGCCGTGCTGCTGGCCGGTGCCATCGCGCTGCTCCCCCGCCGGACGACCCAGCTGGTCTTTCAGGACGGGTAGCAGCGCAGGGGGGAGGTGGGCGTAGCAGGACTCGAACCTGCGACCTCACGCGTGTGAAGCGTGCGCTCTAACCAACTGAGCTATACGCCCCGGCGGGCACGGACACTAGCGCACGAGCTAGAGCCCGACCGCATCCTTGGCCTGGGCGACGAGGTTGTAGTGGCCGACCGCCCAGATCGCGACGCCGGCCAGGATCAGCCCACCGACGGTCGTGACGCCGGAGAACACCGGGCGCTTCTTCGCCGCCCGCCAGGCCTCCTCGGCGCTGCGCTTGGCGCGCTGCAGCAACCGGTCGGCCCAGTCGAACTCGCTGGCCAGGACGTAGAGACCCAGCAGCATCGGCGGAATGGTCAGGGGTCCCGGCAGCACGGCTGCGGCGAGCCCGAGCAGGATGAACAGCGACCCGACCACGAGGACGCCGGCCTTGAGCGCGAGCGCTCCGCCGGGGGTCTTGCGCAGCCGGGCGCGCCACCCGGTGTCTCCCTTGCGTGCGGCGCGGCCACCCGCTTCGAGCGGCGGGTCGGCCGGCCGGTTCAGGGGCGTCGAAGGCATGGCTGCATCCTGCCCCCTCCGCGTGCTGTCACGCTGCGCTCACGGTGGCGGCCGCGACCGGATCCTGCGTCGGCTGGTCCGGCGCCGTGTTGCCCTGCTCGTGCGTGACGGCGAGCACCGAGACGCCGTCCGCCCCGTGGTGGAGCGGCAGGTTCCGGACGATCTCGAGGTGTCCCTCGCGGACGTCGAAGGTGCCGACGGCGCGCACGTCGCCCAAGCGCCCCTTCTCCCACAGGACGTAGGAGGTGGTGGCCGCGTCGTTGGCCTGCAGACCGTCGACGACGAGCGAGACCTGGTCCTGCGCCAGCACAGCGACGGCCGCCACCCGGTTGCCCGCCCCACGCAGCGGCACGCTGCGGCTGGGCTGCCCGGTCATGGCCTGCACCGCGAGCGTGAGCTCCTCGCTCCGCTGCTCCTGCTGGCTGTTGGCGCGCTGGAGGGTGGCGTTCCAGCCCGCCAGCCCGAGGACCAGCACGAGGGCGGCGGCGGCCGCCGTCAGCGACCTCGGGTCACGTGGCAGGGCGAGCATCCGGCGCCGTTCCCGGGCCGCGTCGAGGACGGACACCGGCGCCACCGGGACGGGAACGCCGGGGCGGGCGTCGGCGCGGACCTGCTCCCGGAGCCGGTCGAGCATGCCGTCGGGCAGGTCGAGCGGCTCGGCGGCGTGCGCCAGGAGGGTGGCGGTGTCGAGGTACTCCGCCAGCTCGCGCTCGCAGCGCGCGCAGCCGGGCAGGTGGGCCAGGAAGCGTTGCTCGTCCTCGGGCTCGAGGGCGCCGAGGGCGTGGCCGGCAGCCAGCTCCTCGTACTCCTGGTGGGCGTCTGAACGGCGGGCGGCGGTCACGGGCGCACCCCCGGCCGTCGGGCCCCGGGGGCCGGTGTGCCGTCCTGCAGGCCGTCCAGCGTCTCCCGGAGCTTGCGCATGCCGGCCAGCATGCGGGTCTTCACGGTGCCCAGCGGGGTATCGGTGAGCATGGCGATCTCGCGCTGGGTGTGGCCGCCGAAGTAGGCCAGGGCGAGGGCCTCCCGCTGGTTGTCGGGGAGCGTCTGCAGTGCCGCGCGCAGGCGCGCGCGGCGCAGGCCGGACCACACCTCCTCCTCGACCCGCGGCCGGTCGTCCTCGCGCAGCTCCAGCGCATCGACGGAGGTGCGGCGCTTGCGGACGTTCTCCTCACGGCGCACCGCGTCGACCGCCTTGTGGTGCGTCATCGACAGCAGCCAGCTGGAGAACCCGCCGCGGCTGGCATCGAAGCGTCCGGCGTCGCGCCACAGGGTCAGGAAGACCTCCTGCACCACGTCCTGGGCGAACTGCTCGTCGGTGAGGATGCGGCGGGCCAGCGAGTAGCACGGCCGGCTGTAGCGGCCGAACAGGGCCTCCAGCGCAGCGCTGTCTCCCCCGGCGACCAGACCGATCAGCGCGCGGTCGTCCAGCAGTTCCGGTGACGCGGGCACGGCGGAGGACGGCGCCGGCGCAGGGTCGGCGGGACGGCTCCTCGGCGAAATCACGGCTGTCCTCACACCTGGTCTTCGCGCCAGGCGGCGGATCGGATGGGTCGTACCGGGGCGCTCCCCGCCGTGAACCTACGCCGGGCCCGCCGGGCCTGCTGAGCCAGCCGGGTGGTACGCGCCCGCGGTGGTTCAGAAGCCTCGGGGGCGGGGACGACAGGGGACCTCAGGGTCCCCCGCTGCGGACCCGGCGATCGGAAGGACAGCCCATGGCCGGCCGCCCCACCTGCGTCAGCTCGGAGATGCAGCTGCGCCTGGTCGTGCCCGGAGCAGCGTCGCTGCCCGTTCGCGCCGGCCTGCGTTACGAGGTGACGGACCCGTACGCCCTCCAGGTCGCTTTCCACACCGGAAGCGGCGCCAGCGCTGACACGGTGGAGTGGACCTTCGCCCGCAGCCTGCTCAGCGACGGCCTCACCGCACCGTGCGGCGACGGCGACGTGCAGGTGTGGCCGTCCACCAGCGCCGGCGCATCGGTGGTGTGCCTGTCGCTGTCCTCACCGTCGGGCAAGGCGCTGTTCGAGGTGCCGCTGGGCCAGCTGGCCCAGTTCCTCGCGCAGACCTACGAGGCGGTGCCCACCGGGTGCGAGGGCGACTACGTCGATGTGGAGGCCGAGCTGGCCCTCCTGCTCTGGGCCGAGCCCGGCACCTGATCCCCGTCCCGGGGTTCTGCTAAGTTCTGGCCCGGCAGCAAGCGCCTAGCGCTTGCGCCGCAGTGCGGACGTGGCTCAGTGGTAGAGCATCACCTTGCCAAGGTGAGGGTCGCGGGTTCGAATCCCGTCGTCCGCTCGGAGACGCCTTTCGGCGTCGGCCGCGCGACCGGCTGGCCGGTCGTGGCCGGGTGGCCGAGTGGCTTAGGCAAGGGCCTGCAAAGCCCTGTACGCGGGTTCGATTCCCGCCCCGGCCTCTCCGAGGTCCCACAACTGCACAGCTCGGGCGATTGGCGCAGTCTGGTAGCGCGCTTCCTTGACACGGAAGAGGTCACAGGTTCAAGTCCTGTATCGCCCACACACAGAACCGACCGGGTTGCGGCTTCTCCCCCGGCTTCGGCCCATCACTGCTGGCCGGCCGATCCCCGAGTGCGGCGACCGCCTCCAGCGGCGTGGGCAAGAGCGGAAGCGTCTCGGCCTTCCTTGGCCGCGGTCCCAGGCGTGCCCGCCTGAACGCCGGACTCCGCCGGGTCCTACGGCCCGTACGCGGTCGGGCTGTCCGGCGACAGCAACCTCATCACCTCGTCCGGCTGCCGCGACACGGGCCGCATGGGGTGGCACGGCGGGGACGCGCCGGGCAGCATCGGCAGGCGTGCGCAGCGGCTGCCTGACCGGGCCACCCGTGCCACCGCCACGCGGGGACGG
>JAOPWI010000229.1 GCA_025965755.1 Frankiales bacterium
CTGGGCTCGGGCCGCACGCGCGGCGCGCACGGGCCCCTGCCGGTGCCCGCGCCGGCGGTGCTGGCGCTGCTGGCCGGGGTGCCGGTGCAGGGCGGCGGTGCGGCGTACGAGATGACGACGCCGACCGGCGCGGCGCTGCTCGCCTCCGTGGTGGGCGGCTGGGGACCGCTGCCGCCGATGGTGCTGGACCGGGTCGGCACGGGCGCCGGCGGGCGCGACCCGGACGACGTGGCGAACGTGCTGCGCCTGGTGCTCGGCGAGCCGGCGCCCTCCGCCCCGACCGAGCTGCTGCTCGAGACCAACGTCGACGACCTGGACCCGCGGCTGTGGCCCGGGGTCCTCGCGGCGCTGCTGGAGGCGGGCGCGGCCGACGCGTGGCTGACCCCGGTGCTGATGAAGAAGGGTCGCCCGGCGCACACGCTGTCGGTGCTCTGCGCCGCCGCGCTCGCCGGACGCGTCCGGGACGTGGTGTTCCGCCAGACCAGCACCCTGGGCGTGCGCGAGTCGGCCGTGGGGCGCCATGTGCTCGACCGGCGGGAGATCCTGGTCGCTGTCGAGGGCCGACCGGTGCGGGTGAAGCTGGGGGTGCTCGCCGGCGAGGTGGTCAACGCGATGCCGGAATGGGAGGACGTCGCCGCCGCGGCCGCCGCGCTCGGCCGACCGGCGAAGCAGGTGCTGCTGCAGGCCCACGCGGCCGCGCACACGGCCGCGGGCCCGCCCCCCGAAGGAGAGCGGGCCCGCGGGAAAGCGCGACGCGGTGCCGACTAGCGGCGCGGCTCCACGGTGAGCTCGGAGTCCGTGGACGTCTCGGTGGCCGCGCCCGTGCGGGTCTGGCCCTCGGGGTAGACGCCGTCGGCCTCGATGTTCTCCTTGCGGACCTCCTCGGAGACCTGCGCCTGCTCGGTGACGGTCTGGGTGTCCAGGCGCACGCGCTCGACCGGAACGGTCTCCTTGGCGACGACCGGCTGCTCGGCGCGCAGCACGACCTCGTGCTCCTCCTCCGACAGGGCCGGACCGTCGAGCGCCTTGCCGACGTTGCCGTCCGTGATCGGCTCGCGCTCGATCCGGACCTCCTCGTGGCTGACCGGAACGGTCTGGGTGACGGTCTCGCTGGTGATGTACTTGCGCAGCCGCGCGCGGCCGGCCTCGACCTGCTGGGTGCCGACCTGCAGGCGCTCCTCGGAGCGGGTCATGGCGTCGTCGGTCGTCGGGCCCGAGGTGTCGTGCCCGACGGTGCCGTGGGCGTTGGCCGTCTGGGCCGTCTGGGTCGCCGTTGCCGTCTCGGTCTGGCCGCCACCCGTGATGCCGTAGTGGGTGTAGAGGCGCTGCTCCTCCTGCGGCGACAGCTCCGAGTCGGGGTCGATGTTCGGCGCCGAGGAGACGAGCTCCTTGTCGTAGGGCACCGAGACGGTGTCGCCCTGCAGGGTCGCCTCCGCCAGCGGCACGAAGTGCGTCTTCGCACCGAACAGGCCGGTGTGCACCGTCGCGAACGTCGGCTCCCCGCCGTCGCGGTCGGCGTACAGGGTCTCGATGGTGCCGAGCTTGCCGGAGGCCCCGTGCAGGGTCTTGCCCTGGAGCGTGCGGGCCTGGTCGAGGGTGATCATGCGGGGGGTTCCTCCCGGGTCGGGGTCAGTGCTACGGGATGTCGCTGACCACGGAGTGCCCGACCCCGCTCGCTCCGTCACCGACACAGCGGCCCGACGGCCCGGTCAGGCCGACCTGGCGACCGCGCCAGCGCCGGTGACAGGCTTTTTTCGCCGCCTTGATCGGCCCACCCGTGTTGAGCCGGGGTCTGCCGGGGCAGGGCTGCTCTGCTCGCGTCACGTGAACCGGAGGACCGCCCGCCATGACCCCGCCCCTCGCGTCCAGCCTGGCCGTGCCGACCCCCGACGCGACCACCGCACCGCTCGCCGAGCGGCTGGAGATGGCCCTCGACACCGGCCCCGCCGTGCTGGCCACGCTGGTCGGCGAGGAGCCCGTCGACCGGCGGGACCGCTTCCTGGTCCTGCTGACCGTCTACGACCTGCACACCGCCCCGCTGGATCTGGTCGGCGACCGGGCCCGCCACCAGGGCTCGCCGGCGGTGGCCGAGCTCAAGAGCCGGCTCGAGGCCGCCTGGCTGGCCGAGCTGGACCAGGCCTGGGAGCAGGCCGGCGCGCTGTCGGAGGCCACCGGCGTGGACCGCGTCGTGTCGGCGATGCGCGCGGTCGCGGCCCGTGACCGGCTGCCGGACGCCTACAAGTGGCTCGCCAAGGAGGCCAGCTGGACCGAGCTGGTGGACTTCCTCGCGCTCGAGGGCGGGCCGGACGGCGGCTTCGACGACCTGGTCGCGGTCTGCCAGCTGGGGCTGTCCGGCAGCGCCAAGCTCGAGCTCGGCAAGAACTACTGGGACGATATGGGCCAGGGCGACCCGGCCGGCGTGCACACCGTGCTGCACGAGCAGCTGGCCGAGGCCATCGCGATGCCGCGCATTCCGCGCGAGCAGATGCCGGTCGAGGCGCTGGAGCGGGCGGCGCTCGGCGGCCTGCTGGCGACCAACCGCTGGCTCCAGCCGGAGATGCTCGGCGCGCTCGGCCTGCTCGAGCTGCAGGCCGGCCCGCGCTGCCGGCTGGTGCTGCAGGCGTTCGACCGGCTGGGCGCGCCCGCGGAGGCATACCCGTTCTACGTCGAGCACGCCGAGGTCGACCCGATCCACGGCCGGGACTGGATGGACAAGGCGGTCGTGCCGACCGTCGAGGAGCGACCGTCCTGGGGCCCGCGCATCGTCAAGGGCGCGTGGTGGCGCTCGACGGTCAACCTGCGCTTCTTCGAGGCGCTGCGGCTGCAGCTGGTGGGCGCGCAGAAGGCCGCCTAGCGGGACCGCACCGCTTCCGGCAGAGACCGGCCCGGTCACGGCCGTCTGCCAAGGTGGCGCATGAGCCAGCACGCGGGCGTCACCAGTGAGGTCGGCCGGCTGCGCACGGTCCTGGTGCACCGGCCCGGCCCGGAGCTGCAGCGGCTGACGCCGCGCAACAGCGCCGACCTGCTCTTCGACGGGCTGCCCTGGGTCGGCCGCGCGCAGGAGGAGCACGACGCGTTCGCGCAGGCGCTGCGCGACCGCGACGTCGAGGTGCTCTACCTCGCCGAGCTGCTCGAGCAGACCCTCGACCTGCCGGCCGCCCGGGCCGACGCGGTGCACGCCGCGGTGGCGCCCACGGTCGTCGGCCCGTCCCTCGCCGGCGTGCTGCGCTCGTGGCTGCTCGACCTGGGCAGCACCGAGCTGGCCAGAGTGCTGGCTGCCGGCCTCACCCACGACGAGCTGCCCCGGGTCGGCGCCGAGGGCGTCGTCGCGCGGATGGCCGGCGCGCACGAGTTCGTCGTCCGGCCCCTGCCGAACCTGCTGTTCACCCGCGACTCCTCCGTCTGGGTCGACCGGCACGTCGCCGTCACCAGCCCGTCGATGCACGCCCGCCAGCGGGAGACGGCGCTCACCGGGGCGCTCTATCGGCACCACCCGCGCTTCGCGGGCACCGCGCTGCTGTACGGCGGCAGCCGGCAGGAGGCGTGGTTCGAGGGCGGTGACGTGCTGCTGCTGGCCGAGGGCGTCGTCGCGGTCGGCGTCGGCCAGCGCACCACCCCGGCCGGAGTCGAGGCGTTCGCGCTGCGCGCCTTCGCCGCCGGAGTCGCCCGGACGGTGCTCGCGGTCCCCATCGCCCAGGAGCGGGCGACCATGCACCTGGACACCATCTGCACGATGGTGGACACCGACGCGGTCGTGATGTTTCCGGCCGTCGCCGACACGCTGGCCGCGTTCACCGTCACCCCGGACGGCGAGGGCGGTCTCGCCGTCGCCGACCCGCTGCCGTTCCTGGAGGCGGCCGCGGCGGCCATGGGCATCGACCGGCTCCGGCTGGTGGACACCGGTCTGGATCCGGTCACCGCCGAGCGCGAGCAGTGGGACGACGGCAACAACACGCTGGCCCTCGCGCCCGGCCTGGTGGTGGCGTACGAGCGCAACGTCGTCACCAACCACGCCCTCGAGGCGGCCGGCATCGAGGTCGTGCGCGTCGCCGGCAGCGAGCTGGGCAGCGGCCGGGGCGGGCCGCGCTGCCTGTCCTGCCCGGTGCTGCGCGACCCGCTCTGAGCGGTCCGGTCCCCGTCTGGGTCAGCGCAGGGTGAGCTGGCGGCTCAGCAGGCCGCTGCGGGCCCGTCGCTCCTGCGGCGTGAGCTCCCGCGGCGCGGCGAGCACCTCGTCGAGCCGCGCGCGCAGGGCGGCCGCGGGCTCCTCGACCTGCTCCGCGGTCATCTCCGGCGGCAGGTCCCACACCGGCACGAGCAGCCCGTTGGCCCGGAAGCAGCCGAGGTAGCGGGTGCCCGGGCCGACGCCCAGGCCCGCGTCGGCAGCCAGCCGGGCGAGCGCGTCCAGCAACGGCTCCTCCTGCTCGGGCAGCACCCAGCGCAGGTGCGAGCGCTCGCGGATCCGGCACCAGTAGGCGCTCGTGACCGAGCCGAGCCGGGTGGTCGGCACGACGGAGGCGTTGGCCTGCTCCATCGACGCGGCGAGGTCACCGTCCGGGTCCTCGGCGCCGTGCACCCAGTAGCCGAAGTCCTCGTGCACGGTGACCTGGAGCGGCACGTCGGCGAGCAGGTCCTGCAGCCGCGCGCCCGGCTGAGGCAGGCCGACGGGGATCACCGGGGAGCCGGGAGCAGCCTGCAGCGCCTGCTCCAGCGCGGCGGCCAGGTCCCGGCTCGCGTCGCTGGAGCGGCTCTGCACCTGCAGGCCGAGCATGATCGTGCCGTCGGCGCGCACGAGTGCCGGCCACGCCAGCGGGAGCAGGGTGGACAGCGTGACGGCGCGGTCCTCGTGGCCCTTGACCACCAGCGGGCTCGTCGCTGCCGGCACCACCTCGCGCAGCGCGATCCACTCGGTCTCGTCCGGCAGGCCGGCGAACGGCCGGGCCACGAACTCGCTGGCGCCCGTGACCGCCTTGCCGTGGCAGGCCTTGTAGCGCTTGCCCGAGCCGCAGGGGCAGGGCTCGCGGCCGCCCACGACCGGGACGGCTCCGTCAGCGGCGGCCGGGAACGGCGCGCCGGTGGGACGGGCGGGGGGACGGCGGCGACTGCTGATCGGAGGCTCCGGGGGACGGCG
>JAOPWI010000233.1 GCA_025965755.1 Frankiales bacterium
CGGCGAGCGTCTGCAGCTCGGGGAGCAGCAGGGCGGCGAGGCCGCCTCCCGCGGAGGTGGCCCGGCGGCGGGCCCGCGGGGCTGCCGGCGCGTCGCCGGGCTTCTGCGAGGCAGGCGCGGTCTCGCCGCTGTCCTGCAGCAGGTCGGTGGTGTCGGTCAAGGAGGGTCCTCCTGATGGGCCGCCTCGCTCGACGGGCGCGACGAGGCGGGTGTGCGCCGGTCCGGCAGAGGGCCGGCGGGCCTCGTCGTGCAGGGCGCACGCGAGGGGCTCTGGGGGTGCACCGCGGAGGCGGCTGCGCCCGGCGCTCAGACGGGTCTCGTCCAGGTCACGCGCCTCGAGAGGCGGGACGCCGGAGGAGTCGGAGCGGCGCGCGACCGGGGTCGCATCAGGCGGGAGCCGGCACAACGGGAGGGACTGGGCCGGAGGTGAGCACGGGCGCCGGGGCGCACCGCCAGGCGGACCGCGGGGCGACCGGTGCGCGCACACAGTAACCATGCTCGCGGTCACGGGCAACAACGCCGGGCTCCACGGGTGTTCCGCGTGTCGGGTTGCGCCCGAGAGGTCAGCCGGTCACGACCGCGGCGCCGGTCAGATCGACGCGCAGGGGCAGAACGTCCCAGCCGGCGGGGGCCCGTCCGGTCACGGCGGCGACACCGGCCGACCCGACGAGCGCGAGGACGGTCGGCCCGGCCCCACTGACGATCGCGGCGACGCCGTCGGCCCGCAGCGCCTGGACCAGCGCCGCGCTGCCGGGCATGGCCGACGCCCGGTAGGGCTGGTGCAGCAGGTCACGGGTGGCCGCGAACAGCAGCTCCGGCGCGGCCGTCAGCGCCAGCGGGAGCAGCGCGGCGCGGCCGGCGTTGGCGGCCGCGTCGGCGTGCGGGACGGTGGCCGGGAGCAGCCCGCGCACCTGCTTGGTCGACGCCCGGCTGGTCGGGACGAACGCCACCGGCGCGAGGTCCGCGGACGGCTCGATCCTGGCCACGCGGGTGGCGCCCTCGGTCCACGCGAAGGTCGCGCCGCCCCGCAGGCAGGCGGCCACGTTGTCAGGGTGACCCTCCAGCTCGTTGGCCAGCTCGAGCACCGCGTCGTCGTCGAGGTCAGCGCCAGCAACCAACGCGCGGGCCGCGACCAGCGCGGCACAGATGGCGGCCGAGGACGACCCGAGCCCGCGAGCCTGCGGAATGCGGTTGTGACAGGTCACCGACAGGCCGGGCGGCTGGCCACCCAGCCGGTCGAACGCCGTGCGCAGCGACCGCACCAGCAGGTGGTGCTCGTCGCGGGGCAGGTCCTGCGCACCCTCACCCTGGACGTCGACGTGCAGCCCGCCTCCGGTCACCTGCACGACGACCTCGTCGTACAGGGTCAGGGCCAGGCCGGCGGTGTCGAAGCCGGGTCCCAGGTTGGCGCTGGTGGCGGGCACGCGGACGCGGACGGGGCTGGAGCGGAAGGTCGGCGTCACGAGGTCTCCTGAGGAACGGACCGGTCGAGGGTTCGGGTCGCCAGCCACCACACGCCGGCGCAGGCGTTGGCCCTTGGCGACGATGTTGACGTTGGTGTTGGCGCTGGCGCTGGCGACGAGGATCAGCCGGCGGCGGTCCAGCCGGTCGACGAGCGTTCCGGCGCGCGCGACCACGAGGCTGCCGGCGCGAACAGCGCCCTGGCGAACCCGTCGTCGCCGCGCGCGACCGGCTGGGAAAGACGGACCCGCCGCTCCTGCCGGAGCAGGCCGGGGTCGGGCCTCAGGCCGGACGCCGCGTCACACGAGACCGAGGGCCGCCGCGGCCGCGTCCGCGGTGGCTGCCACGACCACCGGCTTGGGCGCGCCGCTGATCGCCCACTCGGGGTCCTTGAGCCCGTTGCCCGTGACGGTGCAGACGACCCGCTCCCCCGCCGACACCAGGCCGGCGGCGCGGGCCTGCAGCAGGCCGGCGACCGAGGCGGCCGAGGCCGGCTCGACGAAGACGGCCTCGCGCTGGGCGAGCAGGCGGTAGGCCGACAGGATCTGCCGGTCGGTGACCGAGGCGATGTCTCCGCCGGACTCGTCGCGGGCGTCGAGCGCCTGCGGCCACGAGGCCGGGTTGCCGATGCGGATGGCGGTGGCGATGGTCTGCGGGCTCTTGACCGGGGCGCCGTTGACGATCGGGGCGGCGCCGGCGGCCTGAAAGCCGAGCATGCGCGGGCGCGACGACGTGGTGCCGTCGGCGGCGTACTCGCCGTAGCCCTTCCAGTAGGCCGTGATGTTGCCGGCGTTGCCGACCGGCAGGCAGTGCACGTCCGGCGCCCCGCCGAGCACGTCGCAGACCTCGAAGGCAGCGGTCTTCTGGCCCTCGATGCGGTACGGATTCACCGAGTTGACCAGCGACACCGGGTAGTCGGTGGACAGCACCCGGCACAGGTCCAGGCAGTCGTCGAAGTTGCCCTCGACCTGCAGCAGGCGGGCGCCATGGACCAGCGCCTGGGCCAGCTTGCCCATGGCGATCTTGCCGTGGGGAACGAGCACGGCGCAGGTCATGCCGCCGCGGGCGGCGTAGGCGGCGGCCGAGGCGCTGGTGTTGCCGGTCGAGGCGCAGATGACCGCCTTGGAGCCCTCCTCGAGCGCCTTGCTGATGGCCATCGTCATGCCACGGTCCTTGAAGGACCCGGTCGGGTTGGCGCCCTCGACCTTGAGGTGCACGTCGCAGCCGGTCAGCTCGGACAGGACCGGAGCCGGAACGAGCGGCGTGGCCCCCTCGCGCAGCGTGATGACCGGCGTGTCCATCGTGACCGGGAGGCGGTCGCGGTACTCCTCGATGAGCCCGCGCCAGCCGGCCCTCGCTGCCACCGAGACGGTCGTCATGGCTGTCCTTCCACTCGCATCACTGAGGCCACCGCACGCACGCTGTCGAGGGAGCGGAGCTCCTCGACGGTGGCCTGCAGCGCGGCGTCGGTCGCCGTGTGCGTGACGACGACCAGGCTGGCGTCGCTGCCGTGCCCTTCCTGGCGGACGGTCCGGATGGACACGTCGTGCCGCGCGAACGCGTTGGCGACCGCAGCGAGCACGCCCGCCTTGTCCGCCACGTCGAGGCTGATGTGGTACCGCGTGACCGCCTCGCCGACAGGGCGCAGGCGCAGGTCGGCGTAGGAGGACTCGCCGGCGCCGCGGGCGCCCTGCAGGGCGTTGCGCCCGACGGCGACCAGGTCGCCGAGGACCGCGCTGGCGGTCGGCGCGCCACCGGCGCCACGGCCGTAGAACATCAGCTGGCCGGCCGCTGCCGCCTCGACGAAGACGGCGTTGTAGGCCTCGCGCACCGTTCCCAGCGGGTGCGTGCGCGGGATCATGGCCGGGTGCACGCGCACCGAGACGGCGTCGCCATCGCGCTCGGCGATGGCCAGCAGCTTGACCACGCAGCCCATCGCCTTGGCGCTCGCCACGTCGGCGGCGGTCACCTCGGTGATGCCCTCGCGATACACGTCGGCCGCGGTGACGCGGGTGTGGAACGCCAGCCCGGCCAGGATCGCGGCCTTGGCGGCGGCGTCGAAGCCGTCGATGTCGGCACTCGGGTCGGCCTCGGCGTAGCCCAGCGCGGTGGCCTCGTCGAGCGCCTCGGCGAAGCCGGCCCCGGTCTCGTCCATGCGGGTCAGCACGAAGTTGGTCGTGCCGTTGACGATGCCCATGACCCGGCTGACGTTGTCGCCGGCCAGCGACTCGCGCAGCGGGCGCAGCAGCGGGATCGCGCCGGCCACGCTGGCCTCGTAGTAGAGGTCGGCGCCGCCCTGCTCGGCGGCGAGGTGCAGCGTCGCGCCGTCCTCGGCGAGCAGCGCCTTGTTGGCCGTGACGACGCTCTTGCCGGACGACAGGGCCGACAGGATGAGCGTGCGGGCCGGCTCGATGCCGCCGATGACCTCGATGACGATGTCGACGTCGTCGCGCTCGACCAGGGCCTGCGCGTCGGTGGTGAACAGCGCGTCGTCGACCGGCAGGTCGCGGGTCCGGCCGAGCCGGCGCACGGCGATGCCGGCGAGCTCGAGCGGGGCGCCGACCCGGGCGGCGAAGTCCTCGGCCGAGCCGTGCAGCAGCCGCACCACCTCCGAGCCGACGGTGCCGCAGCCGAGCAGGGCGATGCGCAGGGGCGGTCGGGACACTCAGACCACCTGAACCGGGTCGTGCTGGCTGCTGGTGCAGCAGCGGCAGGTGTGACCGGCCCGCTCACGGCCGGCGGCGACCAGCGCGCGGGCGCGGGTGGTCAGGACGGCGAGCAGGCCGAGAACCACGACGGCGTACGCGGCGAGCGCGACCGGCCCGCCGACCCGCCAGGCGACGGCGCCGAGCAGCACGAGAACGCCCAGCGCGGCGGTGAGGAACACCGCAGCGAGGCGGCGCGGCACGGCCGTCACGGGACGTCCAGGCGCAGCAGGTCGTCCTCGGTCTCGCGGCGGACGACCAGCCGCGCCGCGCCGTTCGAGACCGCGACCACCGGCGGGCGCGGCACGTGGTTGTAGTTGCTGGCCATCGAGCGGTGGTAGGCGCCGCTGGCCGGGACGGCGACCAGGTCGCCGGGCACCAGGTCGACCGGCAGCGACGCCTCGGCGACGACGATGTCGCCGCTCTCGCAGTGCTTGCCGCAGATCGTCACGGGGCGCTGCTCGGCGCCCGGCGCCCGGCTGGCGAGGACCGCGGTGTAGCGGGCGCCGTAGAGCGCGGTGCGGATGTTGTCGCTCATGCCGCCGTCGACGCTGACCCAGGTGCGCACGCCGGGCAGCTCCTTGACGGTGCCCACCTCGTAGAGCGTCACGGTGGTCGGACCGGCGATCGCGCGGCCCGGCTCGACGGCCAGCCGCGGCTCGGCCAGACCGGCGGCGGCGCACTCGCGACGGACGATCTCGCGCAGGTCGGCGGCGTGCTGCTCGACCGGCATCGGGTCGTCGTCGGGCGTGTAGGCGATGCCCTGGCCGCCGCCCAGGTCGAGCTCGGCCAGCTCGACGCCGTGCTCGTCGCGCACCGCCGCCAGCAGCTCGACCATGCGGTGCGCGGCCAGCGAGAACCCGCGGTCGTCGAAGATGTGCGAGCCGATGTGGCAGTGCAGCCCGACCAGCTCGAGCGAGGGCAGGGACAGCACCCGGCGGACCGCCTCGGCCGCCGCGCCGGAAGCCAGCGAGAAGCCGAACTTGGAGTCCTCCTGGCCCGTGGAGATGAACTCGTGGGTGTGGGCCTCGACGCCCGGCGTGATGCGCAGGTAGACCGCCTGCCGGGCACTGGCCCGGTCGGCCACGGCGGCCAGGCGGGCCAGCTCGGAGAACGAGTCCACGACGATCCGGCCGACGCCGACCTCGACCGCCCGCTCCAGCTCGGCGACCGACTTGTTGTTGCCGTGGAACAGCAACCGCTCGGCCGGGAAGCCGGCCCGCAGCGCGACCGCCAGCTCGCCGCCGGTGCAGACGTCGAGGGACAGCCCCTCCTCGTCGACCCAGCGGGCCACGGCCGTGCACAGGAACGCCTTCGCGGCGTAGTAGACGGTCGCGCCGGCGAAGGCGTCGCGCCAGGCCCGGCAGCGCGCCCGGAAGTCGTCCTCGTCCAGCAGGAACGCCGGCGTGCCGAACTCGGCGGCCAGGTCGCGCACGTCCAGGCCGCCGACCTCCAGGACGCCCTCCGCGGAGCGCCGGGCCGTGGCCGGCCAGATCGCCGGGTGCAGGTCGGTGGCCTGCTCGGTGACGGTCACGACTGCTCCCTGTCCCTGCGCGCGCGCCGCATCGGGCGCACCGGCTCGCTCGTCGCCCGGCACCGGGCGCCTCCGCCGTTCACATCCGCTCCGGGGCCGAGACGCCGAGCAGCACGAGGCCGTTCTCGAGCACCGTGCGGGTGGCCCGCCACAGCAGCAGCCGCGGAACGGCCAGCTCGGACACCGGCTCATCGCCCTTGGGCAGCACGTGGCAGTCGTCCCAGAAGCGCTGCGCCGCCTTGGCGACCTTCTCCTCCAGATAGCGCGCGACCCGGTGCGGCTCGCGCAGCTCAGCGGCGGTCGCGACGACCCGCGGGAACTCCGCCAGCGCCAGCAGCAGCTCCGACTCGCGCGGGTGGGTCAGCAGCGAGACGTCCGCGGTGTCCGGGACGTCGATGCCCAGGTCCTTCGCGTGCCGCAGCACCGACGCGGCGCGCGTGGCGGCGTACTGCACGTAGAAGACCGGGTTGTCCGACGTCCGGCGCGACCAGAGGTCGAGGTCGATGTCGATCTGGCTGTCGGTGCTGGACCGGACGAGCGCGTAGCGGCCCGCGTCGACCCCGACCGCGTCGACCAGGTCCTCGAGGGTCACCACGGTGCCGGCCCGCTTGCTCATGCGCAGCGGCTCGCCGTCGCGCAGCAGGTTGACCAGCTGGCCGATGAGGACCTCGAGGTTGACGTGGGGCGTGTCGCCGAAGGCCGCGCACATCGCCATCAGCCGGCCGACGTAGCCGGAGTGGTCGGCACCGAGCATGATGATGCAGCGGTCGAAGCCCCGCTCGCGCTTGTCCAGGTAGTACGCCAGGTCGCCGGAGATGTACGCCGGCTCGCCGTCGCTCTTGATGACGACGCGGTCCTTGTCGTCACCGAACTCGGTCGTGCGCAGCCAGAGCGCGCCGTCCTTGTCATACATCTGCCCGGCGGCCTTGAGCCGGTCGACCGCCCGCTGCACCGCGCCGGACTCGTGCAGCGTGTTCTCGTGGAAGTAGACGTCGAAGTCGACGCCGAAGTCGTGCAGCGACGCCCTGATCTCCTGGAACATCCGCTGCACGCCCACCCGCCGGAAGACCTCCTGCGGGTCGTCCTGCTCCAGCGCGTCGGGCACCTCGGCGAGCACTGCCTGGGCGATCTCGCCGATGTAGGCGCCGCCGTAGCCGTCCTCGGGCGCCGGCTGACCGGTCGCGGCAGCCAGCAGCGACCGGGCGAACCGGTCGATCTGGGCGCCGTGGTCGTTGAAGTAGTACTCCCGCGTGACCTTCGCGCCGCTGGCCTCGAGCAGCCGCGCCAGCGCGTCGCCGACGGCGGCCCAGCGCACGCCCCCGATGTGGATCGGCCCGGTCGGGTTGGCGCTGACGAACTCGAGGTTCACCGTCTGGCCGGCGGCCGCGTCGTTGGTGCCGTACGACCGGCCGGCCGCGACGACGTCGAGCGCGACCCGGCCCAGTGCGGCCTCGGCGAGGAACAGGTTCAAGAAGCCGTTGGCGACCTCCACCTCGGACAGGTCGGGCAGCGACCGCAGCCGCGCGGCGAGAATCTCGGCCACCTCGACGGGCGACTTGCCCGCCGGCTTGGCCAGGCGCAGCGCGATGCTGGTGGCGTAGTCGCCGCGGGCCTGCGGCGCCGGCTTGCTCTTGTCCTTGTGCGGCGGGGCCTTGGGCCGCTCCACCACCACGGACTCCGGCACGGCGACGCTCAGCTCGCCGGCGTGCACGGCGGCGGCGACGGCGGCGCGCACCGCGGCGCCGAGCTCCAGAGGGGTCACCCCTCTAGTCTAGGCGCGGCAGCGACAGCGTTCCTCGACGCAACCGCCGCCCGCCGGCACGCCCGGAACCTCATGCCGCGTCCGCTCGTCGGACCGCGAGCAGCCCCTCGGCCCGACAGGACGGTCCTTCCCCGTGATGGCACAGCGCCCCGAGCCCACCGGCTCCTCTCGATCTCGCCAGCGTGGCAAGCCGGTGCAGGTCCAGATCCAGCAGCCGCGGCCGTGGGGCCTGATCCTGGGCTCCCTCGTCCTGGCGCTCGGCCTGGTTGCCATCCTGGGCTTCGCCATCACCAATCAGGGCGCCGGCTTCGAGGACCCGCTGGACAAGCTGGACAGCACCTTCGACGGCCTGGCCGTCGCCGACGAGTCGACGCTGGCCCGCAACCACGTCAACGGCCCGGTGGCGTACGACCAGAACCCGCCCAACGGCGGCGACCACAACGGCGTCCCGCAGGTCTGCCGGGTGTACGACGCGCAGGTGCCCAGCGAGCACGCGGTCCACTCGCTCGAGCACGGCGCCGTGTGGATCACCTACAAGCCGGACCTGCCCGCCGACCAGGTGACCTCCCTGCGCGAGCTGGCCGAGGGCCAGGGGTACGTGCTGATGAGCCAGTACCCCAACCAGGCCAAGCCGGTGAACCTCTCCGCCTGGGGCCGGCGCCTGTCCATGGACACCGTGGACCGGGCCGTCGTCGAGCGCTTCATCGAGGGCTACGCCGACGGCCCGCAGACCCCCGAGAAGGGCGCGACCTGCGCCCAGGGCAACAGCAGCACCGGCACCACTCCGGCCGGCTCGGCGCCGATCGCCCCCGCCCCCGCGGCCAGCGCGGCCGGCTAGCTGTACTGCCCAGCCAGGAACGACAGCCCGGGCCCCCACGCGGGGGCCCGGGCTGTTGTCGTCGGTGGCTGGGCCTCCGGGAGAACGCGGCCTCCGGCAGCACTGGGCCTCCGGCAGCGCTAGGCCTCCGGCAGGCCGGCCAGCCGGCGCACGGTGGCGATGAGCTCGTCCGGGTCGAACGGCTTGGTCAGGTAGGCGTCCACGCCGATCCGGGTGCCGCGCCGCAGGTCAGCCTCCTGCGCGCGCGCCGACAGCAGGACGACCTTGATGCCGGCCGTCTCCGGGTCGGCGCGCAGCCGGCCGGCCGCCTCCCACCCGTCCAGCCTCGGCATCATGATGTCGAGGGTGATGACGGCGGGAGCGACGTCCTTGACCTTGTCGAGGCAGTCCTGGCCGTCGACGGCGGTGGTCACGTCGAAGCCCTCGAGCTCGAGGTTGACGGTGATGAGCTGGCGGATGACGTCGTCGTCGTCCACCACGAGAACACGGCCGAGGGAGGACATCGGCGCAGGCTAGCGGGAGCCGTCCGGGGCTGGCGCACGGCTCGTTCCTGGTAGCGTCCCCGCCGCCCCGAGCCCCCGTAGCTCAGGGGATAGAGCGCTACCCTCCGGAGGTAGAAGCGCAGGTTCGAATCCTGCCGGGGGCACCACCTCACAGCTCAGCGGACGTCCCGCAGTACCAGGTCTTCCCCAGAGTCCCGAGGCGCGCCACCCGCGGCCCGGTCGGCGTCCAGCAGGGCCGGATCGGCCAGATAGGACCGCACCAGCCGGGCCAGTTCGGCGGCGTGCGCTCCGTCGACGATCCGGTGGTCCGCCGTCGCGGTCAGCACCAGCTGCGGCCGCACGACGACCTGGCCGTCCACGGCCATCGGCGCGTCCCGCACGGCTCCGACGCAGACGTACAGCGGCGTACGCGCCAGCGGGACCTGCGCGACGTAGCCCTCGTCGAGGCCGAACGAGCCGATGTTGGTCACCATCAGCGAGCCCAG
>JAOPWI010000248.1 GCA_025965755.1 Frankiales bacterium
CAGCGCGGCCACCGCCGCCCAGCGCCAGCCCGGTCGTCCCATCCGCGCACGCTACGTCGCGAGGCTGGCCGCGGCACCTGCAACCTCAGGACAGCTCGAGCAGCGGACCGATCTCCTGGGTGGCGTACCACTGGAGCTCGTGGCCCTCGGCCTGCTCCATCCGGAACGCCGCGTCCTCGCCGCCGAGATCGGCCTCCACCACCGCGTCGGCCGCGATCGCGACGTCGGCCTGCGCCCCCGGATCGTCCACGTGCACCGCCCCCACCAGGCGCAGCGGCACGTGCTGCAGCACCCGTACGGCGGCCCGGTCCACGTCCGGCGCCGGCTCCACCTGCTCCACGTCGGCCGCGACGACCACCCGGCGGCGCGGCGCGTCCGGGTCGGCGTCCAGCAACCGCACGGAGGCGCGCGCGGCCAGCGTCAGCGCGGCGTACTCCAGCTCCTCCTCGTCGCCCTCGGCGTACCACTCCCGCAGGGCACCGGTGACGGCGTACGCCGGCAGCGGCGGGTCGCCCAGCGAGCCGGTGTCCAGCAGCCGGCGCAGCGCAGGCAGGGTCGAGGGCAGGTAGACGCGCACGCGCTCAGCCCGCGACAGCCAGGCGGGCGCGCGAGGCGCGCAGCGAGGCCGCCGACGTGCGCAGCGAGGTCTGCAAGACCTTCGCCCGGCGCTTCGGGTCCATCATGTTGACGCCGATGGCGTCCAGATCCTCCGCGCCCGGGTGCAGCAGCGTGACCGTCGTGCCGGTTGCGGCCACCTTCTTGACCTCGCTGAGCAGCCGACGGGTGACCAGCCGGCGGAAGCGCCGCTCGATGCGGCCGGCGACGGAGCTGGGCGTGTCGTAGTCCAGCGCCGACATCGGCGAGAGCACGACGACCTCGTCGAGGTCCCGCGCCTGAACGACATCGACCGAGGTCGGCGAGCAGGCACCTCCATCGACGTAGCGGCGGCCGCCGATGTGCACCGGCGCGTACCAGCCGGGAATGGCGCACGAGCTCATGACGGCGTCGCGCAGCGCGGCGGGCGGGGAGGTGTCCCGGCCGAACGGCACCCGGCGGCCGGTGTCGTAGTCCATCGAGATGATCCAGGTCTGCGGGTGCGGCGCCCACGCGCCGGGCGGGCAGACGCCGTCGACGAGCTGACCGACCGGCTCGAGCGTCCCGCGGCCCTGCGGCAGCACCGCGGCCAGCGCGGCCATCGGCGTGACCCGGGAGGGGTGACGGGCGGTGTTCAGCAGGCCTCGGGGCGAGCCGATGCCCGGGCGGGGCAGCGGCGGGAAGGCACCGGAGCCGTCGGGGTCTGCGTCGATCCGCGGGGCGCCCTCGACCACGAGGCCCTGCTGGTGCTGCAGCAGCGTCTGGACGGCCACGCCGCAACCCAGGGCTCCGGCCAGCACCGAGCCGGCGGACGTGCCCACCAGCACCTCGGCCTCGCGCGGATCCCAGCCGTCGGCCTCCTGCAGCGCGGCCAGGGCGCCGATCGTCCAGGCGGCGCCGAGGACGCCGCCAGCGCCGAGCACCAGCCCGCGGCCGCCCATCACGCCACCGTCCCGACCAGCTCGGCGAGCGACTCCTCCAGGCATGCGGCGAGGACGTCGACGTCCGGCATCGCGTCGCGGTCGGCATTGAGGCCGTAGTAGACGCCGCCGTCGTAGGACGTGAGCCCCACCGACACGGCCTGCCCGAGGGCCAGCGGAACGACCGGGTACATCTCGAGCATGCGTGCCCCTGCGGCGTAGAGGGGGAACTGCGGACCGGGCACGTTGCTGACCACCAGGTTGAAGAGGCGTCGGGTGAACCCGCTCGCGACCCGCGCGCCGAGCGCGTGGATCGTGGGCGGGGCGAAGCCGGACAGCTGCACGAGCGCGTCCGCGCCGACGGCCTGCCCGCTCTCCTTGTGCCCACGCATCGCGAAGCTGACCTGGTGCAGCCGCATGAGCGGATTGCCCTCGCCGACCGGCAGGTCGACGAAGTACGACGAGACCCGGTTGCCCAGCTCGCCCTTCTGCACGTCCGCGCGGACCGACACGGGAACCATCGCGCGGACGACCGTCGTCGGGTTGACCGCCTCGCCGCGGGTCAGCAGCCAGGTGCGCAGTGCGCCGGCCACGGTCGCGAGCACGACGTCGTTGATGGTGCCCCCGTGCACCTTGCGGACCCGCTTGTAGGCGTCCAGCTCGGTCCTCGCCATGCCGAAGCGGCGCTGGCTGCCGATGCGCACGTTGAGCGGGCTGTCCGGCGCCGGACGGGCGATGACACGGGCGCCCGCGAGCAGGCCGCCGGCCAGGCTGGCCGCCTTGTCGGCCGTGGCCCGGACGTCGACGACCGCGCTGCGCGCCGCCTCGACCGCGTGGGTGGGCGTCTTGACCAGGTCGCTGACGGCGGCGCCGACCAGGCCGAGGGCGCCCGGGCTGCGCCGGGGCTTCCAGTCGTCGGGGCCCACGTCACGCGGCTCAGGTGTCACGTCGAGCAGGACGGTGCCGATGTCGACCGCGGACACGCCGTCGACGAGGGCGTGGTGCGTCTTGGTGATGATGCCGACCCTGCCGCCCTCCAGACCCTCGACCAGGTAGATCTCCCAGAGCGGGCGGGACCGGTCGAGCTGGCGGCTCATGAGACGCCCGACCAGCTCGCGCAACTGCGCGTCGGTGCCGGGGCGGGGCAGCGCGCTGCGTCGTACGTGGTAGGTGACGTCGAAGTCCTCGTCGTCCACCCAGACCGGATTGGCGATGCGGCCCGGCACGAAGCGCACCCGCTGGCGGTAGCGCGGGACCAGAGCGATCCGCTGCGCGATGAGCTCGACCAGCCGGTCGTAGTCGAACCCGGTTGCCGGCGGCTGGAAGACCGTGACACCGCCGACATGCATGGCAGTGGTGCGCGTCTCCATGTACAGAAAGGAGACGTCGAGGCTGCTGAGCCGGTCGACCACAGAGCACCTCACGTCGGGAACCATCAGGGAAGCACAAAGGCAAGCCCCGGTTCACCGCAGCGTCAGGTCCAGCCCCAGCAGCACCCGCAGCTCTGCCGCCGTGGTCGCCAGGTCGCGGTGCACGACGCCGGCCATCCCCGCAACGGCCGCACCACGGACGTTGACGACCAGGTCGTCGACGAACACGCACTCCCCCGGCTCGACGCCGAGCCGGCCCGCCACGGCCCGGAAGACCTCCGGGTCGGGCTTGCGCAGGGCACCGGACCCGCACAGCACCACCACGTCGACGAGGTCCACCAGCGCCGGGCGCGCCGGGCCGTCGGCGTTGGACAGCACGGCGGTCGCCAGGCCGGCGGCTCGCGCCTGGCGGACCACGTCCGTCAGCGGCTCGCGGGTGCCCGACAGCACGCCCGCGTCGTCGACGACGAGCGCCCGCACGCTCACCGGCAGGGGGCCGGCGCCAGCGCCTTCGCGCTGGGCTTCGGTGTGGCCACCGGCCGGGGGGACGGCAGCACCCTGACGTAGGCCGCGGTCTCGGCCGGAGTCCGCAGCCGGACGAAGGAGGTGCCCAGATACAGCTGCACCGTTCCGGGCGGGAGCGCAGGCACCGGGCGCAGCTGGGCGCCGAGCACGTGGGCGGCCAGCAGGGTGGCTCCCTGACGGGCCCGCGGACCGAACCGGACCTGCGCGGGACCGGCGACCGGACCGGGGGCGTTGCCCGTGCTCAGGACGGCGAAGCCGCGGGCCGCGAGCGCGTCGCCGACCGTGCGGCCGAGCCCGTCGCGCTGGGTGCCGTTGCGCAGCACGAGCCGCACCTGCCCCGGGGCCGGGAGCGGCGCGGCGACGGGACGGGCCGCC
>JAOPWI010000086.1 GCA_025965755.1 Frankiales bacterium
GGGCACTACGACAACAACCGAGCGTTGCCGGCCGACCAAAATGCCAAAGGCACGGAGGACGAACTGCTCACGGCGACCGACGACCTGCCCTTCGACAGCAACGACCCCGCCGTGAACCTGGCCAACGGCATCCTGGCCACTGTCGGTTGCAACGCAGGGATCAACCTCAGCGACCTGCTCCTGAGCAGCGCGCCCTCCGCCAAGGACGTTGCCCGCACCAGTGACTGGGCGCAGAAGGTGAGCGCGGCAAAGGGCGTCCTTGTCGCCAACACCGGCTTCGGCTACGGCGATGACGTCGCGATGGCCTACAGCGAAAAGCTCATCTCCGGCTTCGCCCGCCACCTCGACGGCACGATGACCGTCGGTCAGGCGCTGCAGTTCGCCAAGCAGGACTACTTCGAGGGTGCGGTCTTCGGCGTCTACGACCACAAGGCGCTGCAGCAAGCCACGTTCTACGGCCTGCCCCAGTGGCGGGTCGGCGCGCTGGGCAAGGTCGCCGACACGGTCTTGCCGGGTCCGCCGTCGGGCGTCAGCACCCCGACGCTGGCCGTCTCGGACCTGCTTCTGCAGCCGCGTCTGCAACGACGCAACGACGACCGCGGCAACTGGTTCCAGGTGGGCACCGAGCAGCCCCAGATCACCGCCTTCCGGCCCGTGCAGCCGCGCACCGACGTACCGCTGGCTCCACGCGCCGACGGCCTGCTCGCGCACGGGGCGACGCTGGAGTCGTTGAAGACCCGGGAAGTGCCGATCGACCCGGTCATCGCCCGGCCCATCGTGGATGACGCCGATCTCGAGCTGGAACCGGACGTCGGCCGGGCCTTTTTCCCGGAGACCATGCAGCAGGTTGTCTCCCGGACCACTCCCGCCGGACGGGTGGAGTCCCTCGTTCTCGTGCCTGGCCAGTACCGCGACGTGCCGATCGGTAGCACGAAGGGCGTCCAGCGGCTCGTCGACGCGACCGACGTCCGGGTCTTCTCCTCCGACTCCGACGACTTCGCGGCCCCCCGGATCACCTCCGTCGACGGCGTCGTCGACCCTGCCGGTGACCGGCTCGCGTTCAGCGTGGCCGTCGAAGGCCCGGACACCGCTCGCGTCTTCGTGCTCTTCCTGCCCGAGGCCGGCAACGCGAGCGACGACGCCACCCCGGGGGGCACCAGCGGCACTCAGCGCACGTGGCAGAAGGTCGAGCTGACGCGGGGCACCAGCGGCGTCTGGGGCGGCAGTGCGCCCCTCGACGCCAGCATGGATCGGGTCGGCCAGTTTTACGTGCAGGCCGTCGACCGCTCGGGCAACGTCGCTGTCAACAGCAAGAAGGGCGTCAACTTCACGGCGGCACCCCTGCCGCAGGCGCCCGACTTCGCGCTGACTGTCGCCCGCCCGACCGCGTCGCAGGCCGAGGTGACGGTGGTCCCGGCCAGCCAGTCGCTGGCCGGCTACGTCTCCTCCGTGGACGGCGGCAACGACCAGCCGGTCACCGGCCCGGTCCCCATCAGCGGCCGGGGCACGCACCGCGTTCTCGTCACGAGTCCCGCCGGCACGCAGGAAGCCGTGCTCGTCACGATCAGCGGCGCCCCCGTCGTCACCATCCTGACGCCCTCGGACGGCGGCACCTACGACGAGGGCCTGGAGCTCGAGAGCGCGTTCTCCTGCGCCGACGAGACCGGACCGGTGCAGTGCTCCGGCCCCGCCACGCTGGCCAAGACTCCCGGGCAGCACACCTTCACGGTGACGATCGGGGGTGTCGCCGCCACGACCGTCACCTACACCGTCCGGGGCACGGCGGCGAGCCCCTCGCCATCGCCGACCTCCCCCTCGCCCACGGCGACTCGGCCGGCCTCCCCGACACCGCGGGCCTCGGCGTCGCCCAGCCGCAGCGCGTCGCCTGGGGCGACCCTGCTGCCGCAGCCCGGAGGCGGCGACGGCCTGCCCGGCATCTCGTCTCCGGAGCCCGGACAGGCCAGCTCTTCGGCCAGCCCCTCGCCCAGCACCAGCGCCAGCGCGTCGCCGTCACCCAGCGGCGGGCCGAGCGTCACCATCAGGTTGTCGGCCGGCACCATCGCGGCCGGCACACCGGCCGCCGTCCAGGGAAAGGCACCGCCCGGCAGCCGCGTCGTGCTGTGGGCGTACAGCCGGCCCAGCACCACCTACCAGGCCGTGCGCCGGCTGACCGCGCCCGCCGACGGACAGATCGACCTGTTCGTGTTCCCCCGTGGCAACACGCGGATGTACCTGGAGGTCGACGGGGTCGCCGGCCCGTCGGTCGTGCTGCTGGTCCGTCCCCACATCACCATGGCCGTCCGCCGGGTGGCGACGATGACCTACGTCTTCACCGGCCGGGTGACCCCGGCGCGCAAGGGCATCGCCGTCACGCTCTACCGGCGAACTCCGCGAAGGGACGTGATCACCTCGACGGCCTTCACCGACGAGCTCGGCCGGTTCGCCCTGATCCGGCGCTTCGGCGAGCGCGGCTCGTGGTCCTTCCTGCCGGCAACCGGCAACTCGCTGAACAACGCGCCGGGACGCGGCCAGCCGCGCCCTCTCCGGATCAGCTGAGCAGGACCCCCCTCTCCCGGCAGGCCCGGCTGGCCCGGCGAGGGTGAGGGCCGTGCCAGGCGGGGTAGCGACGGGACAACCGACCTTGGAGAACCCGTGCCCCGGCCCGCCGCCCTGCTGCTCTGCCTGGCCCTGCTGCTGACTGCCTGCAACGGCGACGGCCGCGTCGACGCCGCCGACCTCCAGACCGCGCGTGAGCGTCTGGTCGACATCGCCCGCGATGCCGTCAAGGAGGCCAAGGAGCGCAATGCGCAGCAGACGGGTGAGGTCGACCGGCGGCCGGCCGCCGACGGCACGGTGCTGCGGACGGACACCCGTACGGCGTTCGACTACCAGGAGTACCAGCAGACGATCGAGACGGTCATCGGCTCGCTGGAGCAGTTCTGGGCGGCTGAGCTGCCGCGCATCGGCGGTCGCTACTCGGCGCCCTCGCGCTACGTCTACTACCGGCCCGAGGAGGCCCCCGGGCCGTCGTGCGGCGGCGAGCAGGCGCCCGCCAGGAACGCGTTCTACTGCCCACCGGGCGACTTCATCGCGTGGGACGAGTCGGGTCTGATGATCCCGTACTACGTGTCCGGCGACTTCGCGGCGGCATTCGTGCTGGCCCACGAGTTCGGCCATGCCATGCAGGTCCGCCTTCCGCGGCAGGAGACGGTGGGGGTGCTGCGCGAGCTCCAGGCGGACTGCTTCGCCGGCGCCTGGGCCCGCCATGTTCAGGATCAGGGGCTGCTCGAGGCGGGGGACCTCGACGAGGCGACCATCGCGGTGTTCCAGGCGCGCGACGTGCCTGGCACGCCGTTCACCGACCCGCAGGCGCACGGCACCGGCTTCGAGCGGACCCGCGCGTTCACCGACGGGTACGACGAGGGCGCCGCCAGCTGCGCCCCCGCGCCGGCCGACGACTGGCTGGTCGGGCGCTCGTAGCGGCTCAGGACCGCCAGCGCCGCAGGATCCGACGGGCGTCACCGCCCAGCACCAGCCCGACGGCCGCCCCCGCCGTGTTCATGATCACATCCAGCATCGACGGCACCCGCGCCGGCAGGAGGACGTACTGCGCAAGCTCGATGCCCGCACTGGCGGCGGCGGCGCCGCAGAGCAGGCCGAGCAGCAGGACCCGCGGCAGCGCCAGCGGAAGCAGCGCGCCCAGCGGGACGAACAGCAGCAGGTTGGCCAGCGCCTCGGCCTCGCGGAACGACACGGCCGCGCGCCCGAACGTCAGGGCGCCGGTCACGTCGCGGACCAGCAGGTAGAAGCGCAGCAGCCCGCCGTTGTCAGCCTCGCGGCTCAGGGTGAGGGCGGCCAGGACGAGCACGTACCCGCCGATCGCCCACCTGGCCGACCGCACCGCCTCGGCCGGGACGCTCACACCCCGACCGTAGTCGCCGAGCTCGCGCTCGGGTGCAGCGAGGAGGTGACCTCGACCTCCCGGCGAGCCCGCCGGACCGCCGGCAGGGACCGGCGAGCGCGGGACGCCATCGCTGCTGCCGGGGCCTCAGCCGGGCTGGTTGCCCCAGCTGTCCCAGTGCGTGACCGTCTCCGGCGGCGGCCGGTCGGCCGGGGAGAAGGTCTCGCCGGTGTAGTAGGCGACCGGCAGCAGCGCCACCTGCGTCACGTCGGCGGGGATGCCGAGCAGCGCGGCGGCCTCGGCCTCTCGGTACAGGTGCATCGTTGTCCAGGCCGATCCGAGGCCGCGCGCGCGCAGCGCGAGCTGCAGGCTCCAGACCGCCGGCAGGATCGACCCGTAGAAGCCGGCCACCGACCCGGGCGGTTGGCCTTCGACCCGCCCCTTGAGGCACGGGATGATGTGCACCGGCACCCGGTCCAGGACATCGTTGAGGTACTGCGCCGCGCCGTACACCCGGGCCGTCTGCTGCTCGCGGGCATTCTGCTGTGCGAGGTGGAAGCGGTCTCCGGTGGCCTCGCGGTACAGCCGCGCCAGGCCGGCCCGCTTGTCCGGATCGGTGACGACAACGAAGGACCAGCCCTGGGCGTTGCCGCCCGTCGGGGCCTGCTGCGCGATGCGGATGCAGTCCAGCAGGACCTGCGGCTCGACCGGCCGGTCCAGGTCCAGCCGGCGGCGGACCGCCCGGGTGGTCGTGAGCAGGTGGTCCGCGGCCGCGAGGTCGACGTCGGTCACGACGTCGCCGTGTCTGGTGCTGCTGCCCGGTGCATGGGTGCCTCTTCCGCTCGGCCGCTGAGGTCGCGACCGTAGCCCGCAGGGCAGGGGGCAGCCAGGGTCGGGCCTCGGCTCGCCCGGAGGGGCTACGCCGAGCCCGGTGCGTCTCCGCTCCCCCGACGTCCGGGTGAGAGCTGCCTCAGACCGGTGCGCCCTTGGTGAAACGGTCGTCCTCGGCGTACGGGTAGTCCCGCAGGCCGGTTGCCAGCCGGTCAGCGTCGTACGTCCAGTACTGACGGATCTGCTGGATGCGGTCGTCGCGGAACTCGTAGTGCTCCGAACCGCGCACCGCACTGGGGGTTCCTTCACCGGGAACGAGCATGGTCCACTCGGCGGCCGCAGCGCTTCCCTCGCCGACGAAGGTGTCCACGTGCCAGGAGGCACCCGCCCACTGCTCCCGCACCTTGACGTAGAAGCGGCCGATGTCGGCCGCACCGACGACCGGCCGGTGGTTGGTGTCGTAGACGACAGCGTCCTGACAGAACGACGCCGCGATGGCGTCGGCGTCGCCGTGCGTGCAGGCATGGAAGTACTTCTCGACGATGTCTCGGTTGTTACGGATGTGCACCTCCGGGTGCGTCGAAGCGGATGAGCAGACAACAGGGGGGAGCCGATCCGGCTCGTCGGCAGGCAGGGGGACCGAGAGCCCCCGGGCTGTGAGCATGATTCCGCCGGCTACCGCCAGCCCGGCGCCGGCCGCGCCGAAGGCCACGCCGTAGCCGAAGCCCTCGACGAGCAGCCCGAAGCCGAACGGGCCCAGCACGGCGCCCGCCGAGGTGCCGACCTGCGTGAGAGCCGTCGCGGCAGCCGGGTCCGCGGGGCTGAGCTGGACGACGGACAGGATGAGCAGGCCCGGCCAGCCCCATCCCAGGGCGAAGCTCACGGGCGCGCCGAGGGCGTAGAGGATGTGGTTTCCCGACGCCAGGCAGGCGAAGCCGCCCGCTCCGAGAACGAGCATCAGCGCGATGACCTCCAGATGCCCGGCTCCGCGGCGGTCGGCCTGCATCCCCGAGCCCAGCCGTGCCAGGATCCCGGCGACGCTGGCCCCGGCGAAGATCAGCCCTGCCTGCGCCTCCCCCCAGCCGGCCTCCACCGCCCCGGCCACGAGGAAGATGCTCAGACTGCCGGCGCACGCGGCGGCCAGCCCGGCCCCGCAGGCGATGACCAGCAGAATCTTGCGCGGGAGTCGGTGACGCCGGCGGTGGTCACCGGGCACCCAGTGGTCGCGGTGCCCACCGCCGGGGACCCGGATGGCCAGAACGGCGGCGGGAACGGCCAGCAGGACGAACGCCCAGCGCCACCCGACGGTCAGCCCCAGAGCCGGCACGCTGAGCCCGGCGATCAGGCTCGAGGCGGGGATGGCCGACTGCTTGATGCCATACGCCGTCCCCTGCCGACTCGGTGCGACCCGCTGAGCCAGGAACAGGTTCGTCGCGGGCTGGGCCAGCGCGTTGCCGGCGCCGCCGACGGCCAGCACGAGCAGCAGAGCCGGCAGCGAGCGGACCCACAGCCCCACGGTGACGAGCACGCCGCTGACCAGCAGGACAGACAGGCGCATGGCCGCCCGCGACCCGATCCGGGCGACGACGGCTCCGGCGAACGGCGACATCAGGGTGGCGGCGCCGAAGAAGGCTGCCGACGTCAGGCCCAGTGCCGTGACGGGCACACCGAGGTCCGCACTGAGCTGCACCGCCAGACCACCCGCGAGCGAGAGCGGCAGCACCGTCATGGTCGCGACCGCGACGGCCGCGGCACTCGGGCCCGCCACCGACTCGCGACGTGGGTGAGGTCCCAGCTGCACGGGCCGGCTCCGCGACGTCATGCCGCCGCAAGCAGCCCGTCGCTCATCGGCCCTGCCAGACAGGGTTCCGCTTCTCCAGGAACGCGGCCACGCCTTCCACCCGGTCCTGGCTGTGATACGGGTTCGGCCCCGCGTTGAGCCGCAGCGCCGCCGACAGCGGCAGCTCGCCGCCCCGCCCGATCATCGCCTTGTAGCGACGGACCGTCAGCGGGGCGTTCGCCACCAGCTGCTGGCACAGGGCCAGCGCCTGCGGGAGGAGCTCGGCAGCAGGCATCACCCGATTGACCAGGCCCCAGCGGTGAGCCTCCTGTGCGGAGATCAGTTCACCGGTGTACAGCCACTCGTAGGCGATGCCCCGCGGAACGATCCGCGGAAGGAGCTGGCAGCCGAAGTTGGCACCCATGCCGCGCTTGGCCTCAGGCAGGCCGATGCGGACGTGGTCCGCCGCCAGCCGGATGTCGCAGGCCAGCGCGATCTCGCAGCCGCCGCCGGCGGCCACCCCGTTCAGCGCTGCGACCACCGGCTTGCTGCACTCCAGGACCGTCTCGAACACGTTGCGCTCGCTGCCGCCCATGGGCATGTTCGGCGGACGGTCCACCCCGTCGTTCTGGTGGATCTCCTTCAGGTCGATACCGGCGCAGAACGCGCGGTCCCCGCTGCCTGTCAGCAGGACGGCCCACACGTCGTCGTCGTGGTTGAACCCGTCGAAGGCCTTCACGATGTCGGAGACCAACCCCGAGCTCAGGGCATTCATGCGCTCCGGCCGGTCCAGGGTGACGTGAGCGACCCGGTCGACCACCTGAACCGACAGTCCCGATTCTGTACGCACGGCATGTGCCTCCTGACATGGTGGTGACGGCAACGATCAGCTGCCGGTGGTGAGACCCCTGGACAGACGCGGCCACAGGGCCTCGGTCGGCGCCGCGGCCAGCTGGCGCCCCAGCTGGCCGCTCCAGTACTGCTCGCTGCCGAACTCGTCCCTCCAGGACCACAGCCGGCGGCTCAGCTGGCCGAGCTCGTACTCCTTGGTCATGCCGATCGCCCCGTGCGCCTGGTGCGCGGCCGCCGTGGCGATGTTGGCCGCCTCTCCGGCGACGATCTTGGCCGCGGCCGCGTCGAAGCTGTCCAGCGCGGGCCGGGCGTTCTCGGCCGCCACCGTCACGGCCATGGTCGCCGCCTGCGTCTGCTCGGCGATCCGGACCAGGTGGTGCTGCACGGCCTGGAAACGCGCGATCGGCCTGCCGAACTGATGGCGCTCGCCGGTGTAGCGGACGGTGAGGTCCGCGACGCGGGCGAGTGCGCCGGACATCAAGGCGGCCCGGGCGAGCGCTCCACGCAGCATCATGGCCGCAGGAGTGACCTCCGCCGGGGCGACGGCCACGGCATCGTCTCCGGGGGCCACGTCGTCCAGGTGCACCGTGTCGCGCGGCTCACCGGCGAGGTTGCGGCCCGGCTCGAGCCTCGCGTCCTGCGGCCGGACCGCGACCACGAAGTGCTCGTCGCCCCGCCTGGCGATCACGACGACGCGGTCGCTGCTGCTGGCCCAGGGCACCCGGTGCAGCCGCCCGCGCAACCGCCATGAGCCGGGGGCTCCGGTGAGCTCGACCGTGTCGTCGCGATGCCCGACCGCGACCGTCGCGGGTCCAGCCGGAAGCGGAAGGCCGGCGCTGGACAGCGCCCAGCCCGCCAGCAGGCCGGTCTCGGCCAGGGGTACGGGGGCCGCGAACCGTCCTGCCGCCTGCAGCAGCGCGCAGGCGTCGGCCACCTCGCCGCCCGAGCCTCCGCGCTCCTCCGGAACCGAGATCCAGGGAAAGCCGGCTTCCGACAGTGCCTGCCAGAGCGGACCGGGCCAGCCGGTCTCCTCCGCGGCCCGCACGACATCGGGCGGGCAGAGATCGGTGAACAGCGAGATGGCGGCTCCGGACAGCATGGTGCGCTCGTCGTTCATCGGTTCAGGCCCTTCGCAGCGACGGAACGGAGCACTTCGGTGGTGCCACCCCGGAGGGTGAAGGCAGGGCCGGTGAGGACCGCCTCGGCCAGCAGCTGCGTGAACAGCGATCCCCGGCCCGGGTCCAGCTCGCTGTCGGCGACCGACCGCAGCAGGGTGATCGATTCCTGCTCGAAGACGGTGCCGAGATCCTTGACCAGAGCCGACTCGATCGCCGGTGCACGCTTGGCGTCGATGAGGCGGGCGACCGACAAGGACAGCTGGCGGATCGTCCAGAACCGGGCCGCCAGGTATCCGACCGCCCGCGCCCGCGCGTCGTCCAGGGGCTGGTCGGCCATCTCGCGCAGGAACTCGCGGTAGACGTTGAAGGTGCTCAGGTAGCGGTCCGGGCCGGATCGCTCGTAGGCCAGCTCGGACGTCACCTGGCGCCAGCCGGAGCCGATCTCCCCGAGCACCATGTCGTCGGGAACGAACACGTCCTCGAGCACCACTTCGTTGAAGTGGTGAGAACCATCGAGGTAGGGGATCGGGGAGATCCTGACCCCCGGGGACGACAGGTCGACGATCAGCTGGCTGAGCCCGGCATGACGGTCCCCCTCGGCAGGCGAGGTGCGGCACAGCACGACGAAGTAGTGGTTGAGGTGGGCGCCGCTGGTCCAGATCTTCGTCCCGCTGACCGACCATCCTCCGTCGACCCTCGTCGCCGCGGTGCGCACCGAAGCGAGGTCCGAGCCGGAGTCCGGCTCGCTCATTCCGAGCGAGAACCAGCACTCCCCCGCACAGATCGGGCCCAGAAAGCGCTGGCGTTGCTGCTCCGTGCCGTAGTGCAGCAGGGTCGGACCGGTCTGCCGGTCGGCCACGAAGTGGGCCCCCAGCGGAGCCCCGGCCGCGAGCAGCTCCTCGGTGACGATGAAGCGGTCCACCGCGGTGCGGCCGCCTCCGCCGTACTCCGGCGGGATGGCCATCCCCACCCACCCGCGGGCGGCCAGCTTGCGCGAGAACGCGGGGTCGTGGCCGGCAGCCATGCCGAGTCCAGGGCGGAAGTCCGGCGGCAGCTCGCTGGCCAGGAACTCGCGGACCTCGGACCGCAGTTGCCGCTCCGTGTCGGACAGAGAGGTGGGAGCGAAGTTCATGAGTCCCTTCCAGGGTTCCCGGGCACCTCGGTCGGGGTGCCGGCAGGTTTCGACGGTGCAGGCCCAGCGAAGACCGCGTTTGCGTCCAGCAGGCCGGCGATCTCGCCCTCGGTGAAGCCGAGCTCGGCGAGAATCGGAGCTGTGTGTCGGGCGAAGGGCGGCGACGCCGCGGAGGCACGCAACGGGGTGGCGCTCATGCTCATCGGGACACCGAAGCCCCGATAGCGTCCGACCGTCTCGTGCTCGTAGTCGGCGACGAGCCCCTCAGCCTCGATGTGCGGGTCGAACAGCATCTCCTCCAGATGCCTCACCTCGGCGACGGGCACGTCCCTGACTCGCAGCAGCTCGACCCACTCCGCGCTCGTGCGCGTCATCAGCACGTCGGCCAGCTGCGTTCCGAACTCCTCGGGCGCACGGTCGGCGAGGGTGCCGTCCAGGCCCGTCGCCTCGGCCAGGCGGTGCCGGGCCAGCGGGCTGCCGGCGCCGAGTGCGACGCTGCCGTCCGAGGTGCGGAAGACCCGGTAGTGAGCGGTGTGCGTCGGGGCGTCCGGCCGCATGCTGCGCCGTACCTCCTCGATGGCCGCGTGGTCGGCGCCCTGACGGCGCAGCTCGGGCAACTGCTTGGCCACGAACTCGTGGCGCCAGTCGTCCGCGCCGTACACGTGCGACAGCGAGTTGTTCTGGAGGGCGAGGGCGGTACCCAGCAACGACGCGTCGATCCGCTGGCCGACCCCGGTGCGCTCGCGCACGTAGAGCGCGGCCGCCACGCCGCCGAACAGGAGCAGCGCCGTGGCGTAGTCCGCCAGCTGGACCTCGCTGTGCTGGGCCAGGCCGTCCCGCTCTGCCGCCAGCGAGGTCATCAACCCCGACCGGGCCTGCACGACGACGTCCATGCCAGGCAGAGGGGCCTCCGGCCCGACCCGCCCGAACGCGGTCACGGCCCCGTAGATCACCCGGGGGTTGATGCGCGCGACGGTGTCGTAGTCCAGGCCGCGACGCCGCACGGCCGAGGGGCTCAGGTTGACCAGCAGGACGTCCGCGGTCTCGATGAGCCGGTGGATGACCTGCTGCGCACCGGGATGCGCCAGGTCGATGGCGATGCTCTCCTTGCCGCGGTTCTTGATGAGGAACTGGCGCGTCTCGCCCGGCGCGAGCTGCGCGGGACCGGACCGGTAGGAATCCCCGGTCGGCGGCTCCACCTTGATCACCCGGGCGCCGGCGTCGGCCATGAGCTGGCTGCAGAACGGCACGACCACGAACTGGCCGAACTCGACGACGGTCAGTCCGTCGAAGGGCCCGCTCATGACGTCTCCCCCATCGGCACGGTGCTCTCCGAGACGGGGAGCAGGCTGGGAAGCTGCTGGTCGCTGGTCACGACGGCGGGACGGCGAGTCGGGTGGGGCAGCTCGACGAGCGTCCGTCCCCGCAGCTCGGGTCCCGAGGTCTGCAGATGGCACGCCGTGGTGCCCCCGCCGTCGAGGGGCGTCATCTCCGGCATCACCTCGCGGCAGACGTCCATGACGTACGCGCAACGCGTGTGGAACGGGCAGCCGGACGGCGGGTTCGACGGATCGGGCAGGTCGCCCTTGAGCAGGATGCGGTCCACGTTGCGCCGGGTGGGGTCGGCCACCGGAATGGCGGAGAGCAGGGCCTGCGTGTACGGGTGGCCGGGGGCGGTGTAGACGCGCTCTGTCGGACCCACCTCCACGATGTGGCCGAGGTACATGACCGCGACCCGGTGCGAGATGTGGCGCACGACCGCGAGATCGTGGGCGATGAACAGATAGGACAGGCCCAGCTGCTCCCGCAGGTCCTCGAGCAGGTTGATGACCTGGTTCTGCGTCGACACGTCCAGGGCGGAGACCGCCTCGTCGCAGACGATGAGCTTGGGGTTCAGCGCCAGGGCCCGTGCGATGGCGACCCGTTGCCGCTGGCCGCCGGAGAACTCGTAGGGGTAGCGATCCGCGTGGCTCGGCCGCAGCCCCACCAGGTCCAGCAGCTCCTCGACCCGCGCCCGGGCGGCCTTCCCGGAAGCGACTCCGTGCACCCGCAGCGGCTCGGCGATGCTCGCGCCGACCGGCGCGGACGGGTCCAGGGAGGAGTAGGGATCCTGAAAGACCATCTGCATCTGGCGGCGCAGCGCCCGAAGCTGCGCACCGCGAAGGCCGGTCACGTTCCGGCCGTTGACGCTCACCTTTCCCGACTCGACCGGGACCAGCTGGAGCAGCGCACGGCCGGTCGTCGACTTACCCGAGCCCGACTCACCGACCAGGCCCAGCGTCTCCCCGCTTCCGATCTGGAAGCTGACGTCGTTGACGGCGCGGACGACATCTCCCCGTCCGAACCGGCCCTTGCTCTTGAAGCTGACGAACAGGTTCTCGACCGTGACCAGGGACGTGTCGGTCATCTCACCCCCCGCAGTTCCAGCTCGGCGGTCCGCACGCAGCGGCTGTGCCTGTCGTCGCCCACCGCCAGGAGGGGGATCGGACGCTCGGTGCACTTCTGCTCCGTGTAGGGGCATCGCGGGTGGAACCGGCAGCCCGCAGGCATGTTCCAGGGCTCCGGTGTACGCCCCGGAATGGAGGCGAGACGGCCGCTTGCGGCGCCCACCTGGGGCATGGCCAGCAGCAGCCCCTCGGTGTAGGGCATCCGTGGCTCGTCGAAGAGCGGCCCGACGGGTGAGCGCTCGACCACCTGGCCGGCATACATGACGACGACGCGGTCGCACACCTCGGCGACGACGCCGAGGTCATGCGTGATCAGCAGCACGCCCATGCCGATGGTGTCGCGCATGGACGACAGCAGCTCCAGGATCTGCGCCTGGATCGTCACGTCCAGGGCCGTCGTCGGCTCGTCGGCGATGAGGATCTTCGGCTCACACGTGAGCGCCATGGCGATCATGACGCGCTGCCGCATGCCGCCGGAGAACTCGTGCGGATAGGCCTCCACGCGCTTGGTCGCGTTGGGAATGCCGACCAGCTCGAGCACCTCGACGGCCCGCGCGGTGGCGGCCCGCCGGCTTCCGCCGCGGTGGCGCCGGAACGTCTCCGAGATCTGGTCTCCCACGGTGAACGCCGGATTGAGGCTGGTCATGGGCTCCTGGAAGATCATGGCGATGTCGTTGCCACGGATGTCCCGCAGCTGTCGCTCGGACATGCCGGTCAGGTTCCGTCCTTCGAACCTGACGGAACCGCCCGCCAGCCGACCGGGCGGGCTGGGGACGAGGCCCAGAATCGACAGACCCGTCACCGTCTTGCCGGAGCCGGACTCGCCGACCAGGCCGACGATCTCGCCCTGCCCGACGTGAAAGGACACGTCGGCGACGACGTTGGCCCAGCCGTGGTCGGTGGCGAAGTCGACGCTGAGACCGTCTACCTCGAGCAGCCCGCTCTCTCCTGCCCGGTCAGCCGTGGGCACGGCCGCTGTCGCTGTGCGTCTCATGTCAGCTTCCCTTCCGGATCTCTCGGCCCATGGCGTCGCGGAGACCGTCGCCGATGAGGTTGAAGGACAGCGTGGCCAGGGCGATCGACAGGCCGGGCCACCAGACCAGGGCCGGCGTGCTGCGGATGTCCTCGAAACCGCGGCCGAGCATGTTCCCCCAACTTGCCGTGGGGGGCACCACGCCCAGACCGAGCAGGCTCAGTGCGGCCTCGGCCAGCAACGCTGCGGCGAGCATCAGCGAGATCTGCACCAGCAGCGGGGAGAGGATGTTGGGCAGCACCCGCCGCAAGATGACGTCGTAGGACGGCGTGCCGATGCTGACGGACGCTTCGATGTAGGTCTCCGCCCGGACGGCGAGCGTGGCGCTGCGCACCACCCGGAAGAGTCGGGGCGCGTAGACGATGCCCAGCGCGATCATGGCGTTGGTGAGCCCCGGGCCGGTCGCGGCGATGATGGCAATGGCCAGGATGATCGCCGGAAAGGTCATCAGAACATCGGCAGCCCGGCCCAGCGCCCAGTCCACGGCGCCACCGAAGTAGCCGGCGATCAGGCCCAGCGGCACGCCGAGCACGGCCGCGATGCTGACTGCGGTGAGCGCGGCGAACAGCGACACGCGTCCGGCGAACAGCAACCGGCTCAAGGTGTCGCGGCCCAGCGAGTCGGTCCCCATCCAGTGGTCGACGCTGGGACCGGCGAGCCTGTTGCGGACGTCGATGGCCTCAGGGGCGTACGGGGCCAGCCAGGGCGCCAGCGCCGAGGACAGGACGAGCACGCTGAGCACGACGAGTGCGACGACGGACAGCCGGTTGCCCCTGAAGCGGCGGACGAAGCGGCGCAGTCCCGGGGAGCCGAGCGTACGGGCCGTCACGACTGCCGGATCCGCGGGTTGAAGTAGCCGTACGAGACGTCGACCAGAATATTGATCATGAGCACCATCACGGCGCTCACCAGGACGACGCCCTGAACGACCGGGAAGTCCCGAGCGAACACAGCCTGGTAGGCCAGTTGACCGATGCCTGGCAGCGCGAACAGCTGCTCGATCACGACGGTCCCTCCGATCAGACGGTTGGCCTCGATCCCGAAGACGGTGACCACAGGCAGGGCGGCGTTCTTGAGCGCGTGCTTGCCGACCACGCGGACGGGACTCAGCCCCTTGGCCTTGGCGGTGCGGACGTAGTCCTCGCTCATGACGGTGGCGACGGAGGCCCGCGTCTGGCGGGCAATCACGGCGGCCGGCGCCAGCGCGAGCGCCGTGGCGGGGATGATCAGGTGCTGCAGCCAGCTCACCGGATCACTGGTGAGCGGTATGTAGCCCACCGCGGGCAGCAGGGTGTTGTCGATGGCGAGGAACAGGACGAGGATCATGCCGACCCAGAAGTAGGGGACGGCCACACCGACGCTGGCGGTCACGGTCGCGACCCGGTCGATCCAGGTGCCGGGTCGCAGTCCCGCGACCGAGCCGACCGTGATGCCGAGCACGATGGCCAGCAGCAGGGCCAGACCGGCCAGCGACAGCGTCGCCGGCAGCCGGGCGCTGATGGAGGACCACACCGTCTGGCTGGTGAACAGGGAGTCACCGAGATCGCCCTGCAGGACGCCGCTGAGCCAGTTCCAGTACTGCACGAGGTAGGGATCGTTGAGGCCCAGCCGCTCGCGCACCGCGGCGATCTGCGCGGGGTCTGGGTCGGGCCCGGCCAGGGCGACGGCTGCGTCGCCGGGCACGAGCACGATGAGGCTGAAGACGAGAAAGCTGACGACGCCGAGGAGCGGAATGCTCACGAGAACTCGACGGAGGAACAGACCGAGCACGTTCGCTCCCGGAGGGTGAGGGCGGTGCGGGGCGTGTGGGGCGGCGGGGACCGGTCACTGCCGGCCCCCGCCGCTCGGACTCAACCGGTCCGTTCCTTCGCTGCGCCTCGGAACTGGCGGGACGCGTCCGCGTAGATCTCCACGCCCTTGGTCTGGGCGTTCATGGCGAACGGTGTGGTCAGGTTGCAGAGGGTGATGTTGGGATAGGCCTCTTCCGCGACCGCCTCGAAGAGCTTCGCGTAGACCGGTGCACGCTCCTCAGGTGTCGCGCCCGCCATCGCCTCGGAGTTCAGCCGGGTGATCTCCTCCGTGGTGTGGCCACCGGGGTTGTTGAACCCGTCGGCCAGGTAGTACGAGGAGGTGAGGATGCTGGGGTCGGCTTCCGCCTTCTGCTCCGACAGCGTCGCGTCGGCGCTCTTGTTCACGTTGAAGTCTTCCGCCAGCTTGGCGATCTCGACCGGGACGATCGACATCTTGACGCCGACCGCGGCGAAGTTGGCCTGCAGAACCTCGGCGATCTGCTGATACAGGGCCAGGTTGATGACCTCCAGCTCGAACGAGAAGCCACTGGGAAGGCCGGCCTGGGCAAGCAGCTCCTTGGCCCGGGCCGGGTCATGGGCATAGCGGTCCGGCCCGAGATCAGGATTGGAGGCGTAGTAGAAATTCGGGAAGAGCTGGACCGACGGCTTGCAGAACCCGTTCGTCACCGCCTGAATGGCGCTCCGGTCGATGGCGTGGTTGAGCGCCTGCCGCACCTCCTTCTTGCCGAACTCCGACCGCTTGGTGTTCACCGTGAGGTTGTAGCTCGACAGGCTCGGCGCCTCGCAGACGACCAGTCCCGCGGCCTTGGCCGGCTCGTACATGGCGGCCCGCAGGAAGGTCACGTCCGCGGCCCCGGAGATGACGGAGTTGAGCCGGGCGTTGTCGTCACCGGAGATGGTGGTGACGAACTTCGCCACGTTCAGCGCCTTGGGGTCCCAGTAGTTCTCGACGGCCGTGTACTCCACCCGCGAGCCAGGGACGTAACGCGTCATCCGGAAGGCGCCCGAGCCACCCGTCGGAGCGACGTCCTCCCCCGGCTTGTCGAAGACCGCCGGGCTCATCATCATGCCGGCCGAGCCGCCGAGGATTCCGACGAGCGCTCCGGCGGCACCCTTCGTGACCAGGCGGACGGTGTCGGCGTCGACCACCTCGACCGAGGTGACCTCTGCCAGCGCGTTGATGTTGTACGAGCCCGGCAGCTTCTTCTTGCGCTCGATGTTGGCCTTGACGGATGCGGCATCGAACGGCGTGCCGTCGTGGTAGCTCCATCCGGAGATGAGGTCCATCTCCAGCGTCTTGCCGTCGTCCGTCAGCTTCCAGGACTTGGCCAGCATCGGCTGTGGCGTGCCGGTCTCATCGACGTGCACCAGGCTGTCGTACACCGGGTACAGGTACATCTGGCTGTTGTTGGTCGTGATCTTGTCGGGGTCGAAGCTCGTGTTGTCCACGCTGTACATCCAGGTCAACGTCGCGCTCTTGTCGACCTCGCCGGTGATCCCCGGGCAGCTACTCGTTTGAGCCTGCCGGGGGGCCGGGGCGTCGCCGCTGCCGGAGCCCCCACCACCGCCGCCGCCGCATGCGGCAACGAGGAGCAAGGCGCCGGCGATCGACGCTCGGCCAAGACTTTTCATGTGGTTCTCCTCGCTATGGGGCGTGACGGAGTCAGGAGCTGTTTCGGCGACGCTGTGACCACATCTGGGTGGCTCGTTCGAAGTGCAGTGCGGCCTCCCAGCCGATGCCGGGCGGGCCGAGCTCGGTGCGGAAGGAGCGCACGGCGTTGCGCGACAGCTCCGGGTCCTTGCCTGGCCGGGCGGCCAGCTCGAAGGCGAGGCTCTCGACGTCGGCGTCGGGAACAGCGCGCCACGCCAGTCCGATCTCCTGTGCGCGGTTGCCGTCGATCTCCTCGCTGAACAGCCCCAGGGCGGCGGTGGCCTCCCGCCCTGCCGTCCGTCCGGCGATGGTGAAGAACCCACCGCCCGGGTGCAGGCCGATCCGAAGGAAGCCAGCCATCAAGCGGGCGTTCGTCGCGACGATGCGCATGTCCGTGGCCAGCATGAGGTTGATACCGGCGCCCACGGCCGCCCCGCGGACGGCCGCGATCGTCGGCACCTGGAGTGAACCGACCCGCATGAAGGCGCTGTACACAGCGCCGGACTCCTTGTAGGCCGTGTCCTCGGCCTGGTCGGCGCCTGGCTGCCAGCGACGACGGTCGGCACCGGAGCAGAACGTGCCTCCGGCGCCCTGCACGACGGCTGCGCCGATCGTCGCGTCAGCGTCGATCTCATCGCACAGAGCGGCCAGCTGTCGGCCCATCTCCGGCGTCAGGCCGTTCTTCACCTCGACGGAGTCGATGGTCAGGACGGCGACGCCGTCCCGACGCTCCAGGTGGACTTCTCCCATGGTGGTACCTACCTCTCTAGAAGTGAGTCGTACGGCGCGGCGAGGGGGGACCCACTCCGGCGCGTCACTCCGCCACGTCGGACGTGCCGTCGGCTGTACGCACGAGGACGTCGACGGCTACCGCCCCACCGCCGTGCGGGGCGACGATGAGGGGATTGATCTCGAATTCGAGGAGTCGGTCACCCGCCGCGGCGGCGGCCTGACTCACTCGAACGATGGCGTCGACGGCCCGCTCGACATCACCGGCCGGCGCCCCTCGGAAGCCGGCGAGCAGCGGCCACGCGCGAAGGCTGCGCAGCATGGACCACGCCTCGACCGGGGTGACCGGCGCCAGACCCGACGCCACGTCGCGGTAGAGCTCCGTGGTGACGCCACCGAGACCGACGCTGATCACCGGGGGAAATCCGTCGCGCCCCGCCGTCGCGCCGACGATGAGCTCGATGCCCGGCGGGACCATCTCCTGGACGAGCACGCCCTCCACGTTGTGCACATGGTGGCGCAGCGCCGCCGCTCGCAGCTCGTCGTAGACCTCGGCTGCGTCGTCGGGGAGCACCCCCAGGCGGACGCCGCCCACGTCGGACTTGTGGGCCAGCGCGGCCGCCTGCAGCTTCATGGCCGCGGGCGACCCGAGCCGCTGCACCGCGGCCGCGGCCTCGGCCGCGCTGGTGGCCAGCACGGATGTCGGCTGGGTGATGCCCATGGCCGCCACCAGCGCCGAGCCGTCGACCTCGGGACCGGACTCGAGCAGGCTCACGAGCCGGTCGACGTCCAGCGTGGGGGGCGGGGCCAGGGAGGAGGGAGCAGGGCCCCGGTGCAGGTCAGGCGCGATCGAGCCGGCGGCCTTGGCGAGGCTGCCGATCGTGCCGAAGACCGGCACACCGGCCTGCTGGAAGGCGGCGCGCCCCTCTGCCGTGAGTTCGCGGCCCGCGAGCCAGGCGACGAGCAACGGCTTGGACATGGACTCAGCCGTGGCAATGAGGTCCTCGGCCAGTCGTGCGCCGGCCTCCCCGACGACCATGGTCAGCAGGACGGCCACGACATCGACGTTCGGGTCGTCGGCCACGATCCGGCAGACGTCCCCGAAGGCGTGTGCGCCGCGGTTGAACAGCTGCGCGGTCACGTCCACCGGGTTGGCGAGCGCGCCGAAGTCCGGGATGAGCGGGCGCAGGCGGTCCTGGGTCGCGCTGCTCAGCTCCGGCAGCTCGACGTGGTGGTCCTCACACCGGTCGGCGGCCAGGCTGCCGGCTCCGCCGGAGGTGGTCACCACCGCGACCCGTCGGCCCTCCGCCCGAGGCATGGTGGCCAGCGTGGCCGCCACGGCGAGCAGCTCGTCGATGTCGTCGACGAGCACGACGCCGTACTTCGTGGAGGTGAGCACGAAGCTCACGTCGTCACCCAGCATCGAGCCGGTGTGCGACGCCGCGGCTCGCCGGCCGGCGCTGGACCGGCCCGAGGCCAGCACCACGAGCCGCTTGCCCGCGTCCCGCGCCTGACGGGCCAGCGCGGCATAGGCGGCGCCGTCACCGACGGCCTCGACGTAGAGCATGAGCACCTTGACGGCGGGGTCCTGCAGCAGCCCCGAGGCGATCTCGACCAGGCCCAGGTCCGCCTGGTTACCCGTGCTGACCCACGCCGTCAGGCCCAGGCCCATCTCGGTGGCCAGATCGAGAATGGACCCGCCGACGGCACCGCTCTGACCGACGTACGCCACGCCGTCTCCGACCGGCAGCCGGCGGTCGGCTGCCGGAGTGAACGTGGCAGCCAGCCCGGTCGGGGCGTACAGCAGGCCCTGGCAGTTCGGACCCAGAACGCGGACGCCGCTCTGCCTGCCCGCCTCCACCAGCGACTGCTGCAGCGCGACACCAGCAGGTCCGGTCTCCGCGAAGCCGGAGGCGAACACCACGGCGGTGGAGGCCCCGATGGCGCCCGCAGCGCGCACGGCGTCGGCGGCCTGGCTCGCCGGCAGCAGGACCAGCACCAGGTCGACCGGTCCTGGCACCGCCTCCAGCGAGGGGAAGCAGGGCAGCCCCTCGATCTCGGCGTAGCCAGGGTTGACGGGATAGATGCCGCCCTGAAAACCGTGCTCGACGAGGTAGCGGAGCGGCCTTCCCATCATGTTGCCGGGACGGCCCGAGGCACCCAGCAGGGCCACTCCCCGCGGCCGGAACATGCGTTCCGCCGACAGTGGCGGCGTGTTCTGGGCGGGGGTCGGCGCGCCGTCGTTCTCGCGGTCAGTGGCTTCCGTCAGCGTGAGGTGGGTCACAGCGCGAACCTATTTTGACGCTGACGTCGATGTCAATACCCGGCGCAGGATGACTGTCGGGGCGGGATACTGTTCCGTCCGGCGTAGCGGGGTAGCCCGGCCGAGGCGCCACATCAGGGGCGGAAAAAGAGCAGAAGGGGGAGCCGGTATGCGGGGTGCCCGACAGCCGCTGGACGGCTCCGGTCAGCGAGCGGAGACCGCCGACGTCGGCGGGGTCGACAGCGGCGTGGCACGGCAGCGGCGCAGTGCCGGCGGTTCGCCGTCGGCGTCAGCCAAGGCGCAGCGGATGCGCGGCCTGCTGTTGGTGGCTGCTCGAGAAGTGTTCGAGCGCGACGGCTTCCTCAACGCGCGGGTCACCGATATCTCGGCGGCGGCCGGCGCCTCGCACGGCAGCTTCTACACGTACTTCGAGTCCAAGACAGACATCTTCCGCACCCTGGTCACCGAGGTGATGGACGACCTCTACACGTCGCTCGCTGCCGGGCGCCCTGACGGGCCTGAGCTCGATGCGCTCGGGAGCATCAGCTGCTCCAACCGGCGCTTCGTGGAGGTCTACCAGGCGAACCTGCCGCTCATGGCGCTGTTCGAGCAGGTCACGACCTTCGACGAGGAGGTCCGTCAGCTGCGGCTGCGGGTGCGAGAGCGGATCGTCGCCCGCATGGCGCGCCGCATCATGCGCTGGCAGACCGAGGGCCTGGTCAACCCGGAGCTCGACCCGCGCTGCACGGCCAGCCTGTTGATCGCCATGACCAACAGCATCGTCCACTACTGGCTCGTGCTCAAGGGCGAGGACTTCGACAGCGAGCAGCTGCTGCACACGATGGAGCAGGTCTGGGCCGGCGCCTTGGGACTCCACACTGACCGGGTGCCGGCCGGCAGCGGAGCGCGACCCGCCGCCAGCTAGCTCTGGCCAGTCGAGGGTCCCCGCGTCCAGGCCCTGGCCTGCTGCGGCGCGGGGTTCACGCCCCGTTCCCGG